>DUMW01000062.1 GCA_012839765.1 Bacillota bacterium | reverse complement strand
TTCAGCCTTCCCAGTGAGTATCATTTTCGTTAGTCTGTTGGAGATTGCCAGCTCTAAGGCCTGTTCCTTTTGTTAGGACAATAGTATAATGACGTTGATAGTGGAGGATTTGATGATGCAGGAAAAGCGGGTACGTCCAATTACCTTCATGGTCATTGCCCTTGTTGCCTTAGGGGTGGCAGGAATTGTACACCAACACAACGCAGGATCGGCCGAACTGTATGTTATACGGGAATTCTTGATGGACACCGTGGTGGAGATCCAGGTGCCCAAAAGGCATCAGACTGCAGCTCGGCAGGCGGTGGTCCGCTTGCGGGAACTGGCCCGGATTTTCGATCCCGAGACAGGGGAGATTGCTCAGATCAACGCTACCCTAGAGCCAGTGCCGGTAAGCCAGGAGGTCTATGATCTCTTCGAGCAGGTTCTGACCTATGCCTCCTTGGTCGAGGGATCCTTTGATGTAGGGTTAGGGGCATTGGTGGAGTTGTGGGATTTTACAGGCAGCAATCCCCAGGTGCCCGACATGAAGGCCCTGGAGGCGGCGAGGACCGCCTGGCAACCCATGGCCTTTCGTTTGGATCCGGAAAAGAGAACGGTCCAAAGGACCCACGCGGGTGTGAAATTGGAGCTTGGCGGCGTGGCCAAGGGGTTTATCGTTGATGAGACGGTGGCTAGCCTCCGTGCCCAGGGGGTGGATTCGGGCCTGGTGAATGCCGGTGGAGATCTCTTTACCATCGGGGGTCGCCCCGCCGGCGGTCCATGGCGGATCGCAGTTCGGCATCCCCGCAATGCCAGTGGGGTGTTGGGGGTTCTGCGCGTCGAAGATCGAGCTGTGGCCACTTCGGGTGATTACCAGCGGTATTTCATACAGGATGGGCAGCGCTACCACCACATCCTGGATCCCCAGACGGGGTGGCCTGCAGACCAGTGTATCAGTGTCACGGTGATTACCGGTTCGGTAACCTTAGCGGATCTTTTGGCCACCGCGGCCTTTGTCCTGGGGCCCGAGGCGGGGATGGCGTTGATCGAAGGCGTCCCAGCTACAGAGGGAATCATCGTGGACTGGCAGGGCCGGGTGCATTTGTCCGGAGGACTAGATCCCGCCCAATGGCCCCCTCGGATTGAGGTGACGGAATGATCCGGAATCCTTCTACCACAGTACGATTGGGGCTACTGCTGGGTTTAGCCACGGCTTTGTGGTTCGTTGAAAACCTGCTTCCCATCCCCAGCGTGATCCCCGGAGCAAGACTGGGCCTAGCCAACGTGGTCCTCTTGGTGGTTGTCCGCTTCGATCTGAAGGAAGCCTTGTTCTTGAATCTGGCCCGGGGCCTACTTGTTTCCCTCATTACCGGCACCACCTTTGGTTTTACCTTTATGTTGAGCTTGGGAGGCGGGGTGTCTGCCGCTTTAGCGATGGCCGGGATCAATCGCTGGTGGCCGGATCAGGTGAGTGCAATTGGCCTTAGCATTGCCGGAGCCTTTGCCCATAACTTGACCCAAGTGATCCTTGCCATAGTGCTTTTGGGACATCGGGGCATCATCTTCTATTTGCCCTATTTTCTCATTTTTTCGCTACCCACAGGTTTTTTCACTGGGATTGTGGCCCATTACATTTTGCAGGCCACCGGATGGCAGCGGATCTTTGGATTGGAAAGGGGGAAGACCCGTGCGTAGATATCTTTCCTTACTGAAAAAAGGGGATTTTGTCATTATGGGGGTCATTCTGGGGTCTTTCCTGCTTTCCCTGGGGGTTCTTTCTCCCCGGCTCCATGGAGGACAATTGCAGCTCGTTGTCTCCGTCGGCGGGAAGGAAGTCTACCGCCAATGGTGGGACCGGGAAGGAACTTACACGGTGGATATCGATCTGCCTGGGAAGGGGGAGGCGGTGCTGGAGGTCAGTCCCACGGGGGTGCGCATGCGGCCCTTGCCCTTGGAAATCTGTCCTGGCCAAATCTGTAGTCACCTGGGAACCATCTCCCGCCCGGGGCAAGCGATCATTTGTCTGCCTAACCGTCTCATTGTAGAATTGGTTGGGGACTCAATGGACGCGGAGATCGACGGAATTACCCAATAGGATTGTAAGGAGGGAGCCACCATGAGCACAGTGGTCCTGATTAAGGCAGAAGACTATGCACCCCAGACTATGGCCCGGGCCTTTGCTGAACTGGATGCTTCCTTGGACGAGATGGGTGTTAGGCTTATGCCGGTGCCGACCCTGATCAAGCCTAACCTGCTGTGCGCGGCCCCGCCGGAGGCGGCGGTGTGTACCCACCCGGCGGTGGTGGAGGGGCTTGTCGGACTGTTACATAGAAAGAACATCACTGACTTGTCCCTGGGGGACAGTCCCGGCTTTGGCAGTTTGGAGCGGGTGGCCAAAAGTGCAGGGATGGAGAAGGTCTGTGGTGAAGGAAACGTATCCCTGGTAAGATTCAGTCCCGGTGTGGAGGTGGCGGTGGAAGGCCAACGGATCCGCCGTGCCGTCATTGCACAGCCCGTTGCCCAGGCCCGGCAGATCATTAACGTAGCGAAATTGAAAACCCATGGCCTAATGGGTTTTACGGGGGCGGTGAAGAACCTCTTCGGATGCATTCCCGGCACGGAAAAAGCCACCATGCACCTGCGCCTGGCTGATCGGGAACACTTTGCGGGCATGTTGGTAGATCTCTATCTGGCCCTTAAGCCCCAGTTGTCGATCATTGACGGGATCGTGGCCATGGAAGGACAAGGACCCCGGCAGGGCAACCCGCGACCGGTGGGGCTGTTGATTGCTGGTACCGACGGGGTGGCGGTAGATGCGGTGGCCTGCGCGGTGGTGGGTATTGATCCCATGAGTATCCCCACCATCCGGGTGGCCCACCAACAGGGTGTCGGACAGGGGGACTTGACCAAGATTCGGATCTTAGGAGCACCTTTAGAGGAAGTACAAGTAAGAGATTTCAAACCTGCGGAGACTTCGGTCACCTTGGGGGGCGTGCCCAAACCGATCTGGAACCTGCTACAAAAGCAGCTTACCTCCCGACCGTATATTATTACCGAGCGTTGTGTGGGCTGTGGTGTTTGTGCCCGTTGTTGCCCTGCGGATACCATTGTGTTGGATAAGACCGCGAAGATTGTTGACGATAAGTGTATCCGCTGCTATTGTTGTCACGAGCTGTGTCCAGAGGATGCGGTGGGCCTGGCCCCGGGATTTTTGCAACGGGTGATCGGCTTTTTCAGGAAATAGAGGTATGCGGCCACTGGGCCGCATACCTTAGGAAAACGGACTAGCTGTCAGTATGTGCACCGGCTTATCTGTTGCCCTGTTGGGCATCCGGTTCAAGTCCGAAGCTGGGCTTCTGACCGCTTTGGAGCTGCTGAGCCAAGGACTGCTCAGCGGCCGCGATCATCCGCCGGACCATGTGGCCACCCACGGAGCCACACTCCCGAGAGGAGATGTTCCCCCAGTAGCCACTCTGGTACTCAGGGTTGATCCCCAGCTCGCTGGCCACTTCGTACTTGAACTGGTCCAGAGCCTGCATCGCACCGGTAATTACAGGTTTATTACGACTACGCTGTTGCCCTAAAGCCATCTCGACACCTCCTTTCGGTCTTAGGATTACCCGTGGGACCCACTGCATACGAGTTAATTGTTACCGAAGTTAGGCACCGAGTGGCTTTTTTGCTTGGGTAAGGTGAAGTTCAGGCCAGCTCCAATAGCTGCTGTAGCATTTTAGCGTTCTGCACTGCCTTGCCCTGGTAGTGGTTGTTCATACTGATGAAGACCGCGTCGGTGTGATCCTTGAGGCGTCGGAGCTTGGGCAGCCATTCGGCCAGTTCCTCCACGCTGTAGAAATAGTCGTACCGCTGGTGGGCTGCTTCGTGGTGGTACCATTTTTCTTGGTTGCGCCCATGGAAGCGCACGTAACCCAGACGGGTGGTGGCTACGGCTAAAGCCTGCATCAGACCCTTGATGCGCGGTTGATCGACACAGACGAAGCCCAGCTGTTGTTCTTTCAACAAATCGAAGACTTCCTGTTGTAACCACTTCACATTCCGGAATTCCACGAACAGCGGCCACTGATACCCGAACCCTGTACGCAGCCTGACTAGGTATTCCCGGTTTTCTGGTGTGGGATGGAAGCTGTAGGGAAACTGGAGGAGAATCCCCGCCAGTTTGCCTTCCCTGGCCAGGGGATCCAGGGCATCGAGGAAACCGGTTAGGTCCTCAGGGGTGAAGTCTCTGGAATGGGTCATGGAGCTGTGGGCTTTGACGGTGAATAGGAAATCCTTGGGGGTCCGGGTGGCCATGCGGGCCAAAATGTGCTTCTGGGGCATCCGATAGTAGGTGAAATTCAGCTCTGTAAAGGAAAACAGTTGTGCGTAAAGCTCCAACATCGCTTCGTTCTTGGTACCCGGCGGATAGACCGGGCCTACCCAATCCCGATAACTATACCCGGAGGTGCCAATGTAGAACATATCTTCACTTCCTTTGGGTAAGCTCATTTAATTATACTATGCAAGCAAATGCCGGAATAGAGGGAGGACGTGATCGATGGATTGCGGGTGGTTCAACAACGGGGCCAAGAGGTCACCGTGTTGTTCTAGGCGGCTGAATAGATTGGTGATGGTGAACTGATCCGGTGTGATCGCATCCAGCTCCTCCCACAGAAGCGGTGTAGATACCGGTGCCTGGGATCGAGCCCGTACACTGTAGGGTGCCACGATGGTCTTGCCCGGCAGATTTTGCAAATGGTCCACATAGACCCGTCCGGCGCGCTTACGGACCAGTCGCTCGGTGGTGACCTTTTCCGGGATGGTCCGTTCCAAAAGCTGTCCAATATAAGCTACAAAGCTACTGGTTACTTGAAAATCGTACTTAGGAGGAATGCCGATACAGATGTGCAGACCAGTAGCACCCGACGTCTTTACAAACCCTACCAAATCCAGCTGTTCCAGTAGCTTTCTAACCAATTTGGCCACCAGTACTACATCGGACCAGCTGCAGCCCGGCGCCGGATCCAGGTCAATTACGATCTGGTTGGGATGATCCGGATGTTCGATGGTGGAAAGCCAGGGATGGATTTCGATGGCCCCCTGGTTGGCCAACCAGGCCAAGGTGGCCGGCTCCTTTGCAAGGATGTATTCGGTGATACCGTGCTGGGACGCAACAGGATATCTTTTGATCCATTGGGGAGCATACGGCGGGCATTGTTTCTGATAAAACCCCTTTTCACTGATCCCCTGGGGGTAGCGGATTACCGTGAGGGGGCGGCGAGCTAAGTGGGGCAACAGGTAAGGGGCAACGCGGGTATAGTACTGTACCAAATGGGCTTTGGTGAGACCAGCGTCGGGCCAGAGGACTTTGGTGAGGTTAGTGAGGATCAGTTCTCGGTCTCCCAAGACGGTCACTTGTTTACGGTCCATAGTTGTGCCTCCAGACATTCCTTTGGTCCTTTGTCTTGGCGCAGGCCCACGAAGACAGGATGGCGTAAAAAACCCTGGGGGGTAACCTCCAAGTAGCGCACGGCGCAGACTAGCACTGGGTGAACCCAGTGGGCTCCGGTACCTATTGCCTGTGGTACCGGGGCCGGCGGCGTATCCCTTTCGAGGTTACCGAGGACAGTGAAGAGGGTCTGACGTACTTGTTGATCAAAACCCGTGCCCACACTACCAATGTAGCGGAAACCCGCGGGGGTGGCTACTCCCAAGAGCAAGGCTCCGATGGAGTGTTGGTTTTCCTGCTTGGTGTACCCCAGGATTACACAGTCCACTTCTTGCTCGATGCGGGTTTTCAACCAAAAACGACTTCGTTGGCCCGGCAGGTAGGGACTTTTTAACAGTTTGGCCACCGAGCCTTCGAAGGCTTGGGCCTTGCAAGCTTCGTGGAGCTGAATGCCGTTGGAAAACACGTATGGTGAGGCAATAAGCGAAGGACCGGGCTGAAAGAGCTTTGCTAGGTACTCCTTTCGCCGATACAGAGGTTCTTGTAGTAGGGGACGTCCTTCGTAGTACAGAAGATCGAAGGCTACGTAGGTGGCCGGCAAGCTGTGACTTAGCGCGTCGATGACCCCAGGCCGGCGCGGAGTTAGTCGTTTTTGAATTCCGGCAAATTGAGCTTTTCCCTCCTGAATCACTACCAATTCCCCATCGAGGATGGTCCCTTGGGCCTCCAAGTGGGTGTGCAACTGGGCAAGCTCTGGAAACAGCGGGGTAAGATCCCGTAGGTTGCGACTTTGTAATTTGGTTGCCCCCTGGGCAAAGAGGAGACAACGGATTCCATCCCACTTGGGTTCAAAAAGATACTCTGGAGAGTCAAAGGGTGGGCTGCTTTGGGCCAGCATGGGTTTCACTACGGTGGGAAGGGAATCGCTCACCTGTACGCTCAGCTCCCATGGGTGGCTTGGACCACCTTCAGGCTTTCCTCTAGGGCTTTCAGCAGATCCAGCACTTCCGCCGAGTCCTGGGCCGCCGGCGCCTGGTGGACTTCTTGGCCGGCGATCTTTTGTTCAATGAGACGCAGGAGGGCTATCCGGTAATCATCGGTGTATTTTTCCGGCGCAAAGGTGTCCGTAAGGCTGCCAATGAGACTGATGGCCATGTCCACTTCTTTCGGGTTCAGGGCGACTTCCCTGGGGATTTCCAGTTGATCTAGGGGACGGATTTCATCGGGGAAAAACATGGTCTCCAAGACCAGGGCGCTATTCTGCACCCGGATGGCACAGAGGGATTGTTTGGCCCGTAGTACCACCTTGGCAATGGCGATACGGTTGGTTTCCGTCATGGCAAGCCGCAGCAGGGCGTAGGCCTTCTGTCCCGTGGGTTGGGGTGCCAAATAATAGGTCTTGTGGTAATATACCGGGTCGATTTCCTGCAAGTTGACGAAGTCGATGATATCGATGGTCTTCGTGGCTTCACCTGGGAGATTATCCAGGTCGGCCTCGGTGAGTACCACGAACTGCCCCGGTGCATACTCGTAGCCCCGGATGATCTCCTCAGCAGGCACCTCCCTTTGGCAGTGGGGACAGGACTTCTGGTACTGCAACGGTGTGTTACACACTTGGTGCAGCTGCCGGAATTTTACGGATTTCTCTTCGGTGGCCGCATACATCTGTACGGGGATATTCACCAAACCAAAGCTAATGGCCCCTTTCCAAAGACTGCGCATGGTCATACCCCCTTTTGGATCTTTAGTAGTATTACCGGCGCAAAGTCTTTCATACAATGGTATGAATATCGATGTTAGACGAAGACAACGGGAGATATCTGGAGCAAAACGCCATTAACGGTGTAGTTGTGTGTTTTGACTCGTTCCGTGGGATGCTGTATACTCAGACTTGCCTTGAGGTTGAAGGCATTGGGCGAATAGCTCAGCTGGGAGAGCACCTGCCTTACAAGCAGGGGGTCACAGGTTCGAGCCCTGTTTCGCCCACCATAAATCAACAGTCGCGGAGCCGTGGTGTAGCCCGGTTTAACACGCCGGCCTGTCACGCCGGAGATCGCGGGTTCAAATCCCGTCGGCTCCGCCATCTTAGTGCCGAGATAGCTCAGTTGGTAGAGCAGGGGACTGAAAATCCCCGTGTCCCCAGTTCGATTCTGGGTCTCGGCACCATTTTTTTGTCTCTTGTTAGCCCTCGGATTTGTAGTCCCACCACTTTGTTCCAACGGTTCAAAAGCTTGTCTCCCTAGTAAGCTTGTGGTATAATACCCATGATAAGAGCATTAACCTGAGCTCTCTGTTTTCTCGCATTGGCAATCAGGATATATTCATAGTGTTAGGGAGTGAAGATCTTGCCTAAAATCACATTCATGGGCGCCGGAAGCACGGTCTTTGCAAAGAACGTGTTAGGCGATTGCATTCTGACACCTGCCTTGGCAGAGTCCGAGTTCGCATTGTATGACATAGACCCTCAGCGCCTTGATGATTCCTTCCAGATGCTCACCAATCTCAACCAGAACCACGGTGGGAAAGCCAAGATTGTGGCCTACACCGACCGAAAAGCTGCACTGAAGGATGCGGATTACGTAATCAATGCGATCCAGGTGGGTGGTTACGAACCTTGTACCGTCATCGACTTTGAAATTCCGAAAAAGTATGGTCTACGTCAGACCATTGGGGACACCCTGGGGATCGGTGGTATCTTCCGGGCTTTGCGGACCATCCCTGTCCTGTTGGAGTTTGCCGAGGATATGGAGGAAGTCTGCCCCAATGCTTGGTTCCTGAACTACACTAACCCCATGGCGATGGTGACCGGTGCTATGCAGCGGGCTACCAACATCAAGACCGTAGGTCTTTGCCACAGTGTGCAGGTTTGCGTGCCCCATTTGCTCCAGTCCCTTGGCATGGATCCTACGGGTGTCCAGTGGAAGATTGCCGGAATCAACCACCAGGCTTGGTTGCTGGAAGTCACTAAGGACGGTAAGGATCTCTATCCTGAGATCAAGGAACGGGCTGCCCAACGGCCGACTCCTCACAGTGACATGGTTCGCTATGAGATCATGAAGCAGTTCGGCTATTACCTCACCGAATCCAGCGAACATTCGGCGGAATATCTACCTTACTTTATCAAGAGTAAGTACCCTGAGCTGATCGAACGGTTCAACATTCCGTTGGATGAGTATCCCAGACGGTGTGTCGCCCAGATCAAGCGCTGGGAGACTATGCGTAAGGATCTGGTGGAGAATAAGCAGATCACCCATAAGCGCACCAACGAGTACGCCTCGTATATCATGGAGGCCATGGAGCTGGACAAGCCCTTCAAGATCCACGGTAATGTGCCCAACACCGGGTTGATCACTAACTTACCGAAGGAAGCCTGTGTGGAAGTGCCTTGCCTGGTGGATGCCAACGGCATTACTCCTTGCTATGTGGGCGACTTGCCACCGCAGCTGGCGGCCCTGAACCGGACCAATATCAACGTGCAGCTGTTGACCATTGAGGCTGCTTTGACCCTGAAAAAAGAGTATGTATACCATGCTGCGCTGTTGGATCCCCATACCAGCTCCGAACTGAGCATCGATGAGATTATCAGTATGTGTGATGAGTTGTTTGAGGCTCACAAGGACTGGTTGCCGGAGTATAAGTAAGTAGAGACATAAAGATAAAGAGGATAAAAAGAACGGCCAAGTTAGTCTTGGCCGTTCTTTTTATGGTGTCACGGTCATGATTTCCCGGGCAATGTCCGGGTAGGTGGCGATGAACCGCAGTTCATCATCGGTGAGGGGCTTTTGGGTGTGGACGTTGGCGTACCGGACCAAGTCTAGGATCATTTCTGCTTCCTTGTCGTCCTTGAACTCGATTTCCAGCCGCTCGTAGACGTTACGGAACCCCTTAATGCCGCTGTATTCTCCTGTGGTGATCTGTCGTCCAGTCTCGATGATCTCCGGTTCACCTCGGCCCAGCTCCTCGAAATCAAACAGTTCATAGTTCCGGCGGTCCTTCAGGGCACCGTCTACGTGGATCCCCGACTCATGGGCAAAGGCGTTAGCCCCTACGGCCACCTGGTTGATGGGGATGGGTACGCCAAAACACAGGGAGGCGTATTTCGCGATCCGCCAGGCGCAGGAGAGATCGATCCGTTCATCCAGGGGATAGCGCTCGGCGAAATCCTTGGACTTGAGCACGGCTAAAATAGTGGATACCAGATCAGCGTTGCCGGCGCGTTCACCCATACCGTTTACCGTGGTATTGATGTAGCAGTCCACGCCCGCATCCAGGGCAGCCTTGGCTCCGGCTAGGGAGCAGCCCACTGCCATTCCTAGATCGTTGTGGCAATGCATCTCGATGGGCATCTGGGTATGGGATGCTAGATGATAGACCCCTTCATAGATGGTGAAGGGATTGTCATAGCCAAGGGTGTCGCAGTAGCGGATACGATCGGCACCGGCTTCCTTAGCGGCCAGGGCGAATTCCACTAAATAGTCCCGATCGGTGCGAGAGGCGTCTTCCGCGTTGACCCCGATGGATTCGGCGCCCCGTTCCTTTGCAGTCTTTACCGCCTCTACCATCATATTGATGATGTCCTGACGGTTCTTCCGTCCCTGAAACTTGCCGTAGAGCATCTGGTCCGAGGTGGAGATGGAGAGGTTGACGTGCTTGATGTTGACCCGGTCAAAGGCCTTTTCCACGTCTTCCCGGATGGCCCGCAGCCAACCGCCCAAGCGCATGGGTTGGATTACTCCCATTTCCGCCAGTTTCAAGTTGGCCTTCAGGTAATTTACCTCATGGCGGGTAACGGGAAAGCCGAACTCGCTTTGGAAGATCCCCATCTGATTGAGATAAATGTTCAGCATGGTCTTCTCGAGTTTGGCCAGCCCCAGTCGCGACGTTTGGACCCCGTCCCGGTTAGTTACATCAATGATGTAGATTTTGCTTTTGCTTTGCATGTCCATACAGCTTCGTACCTCCACAGATGTTAAAATCCTGATGAGAACAGTAAGTGGGCAAGAAATATATATGTTTCCTTATTCTATCAGATCCTGAATGCGTGGTAAATAGGGTGATGGAGGAAATCACTTTTTTGTGTGTGGGTGGTAAGGGAGCCAATGGTTCGCTCCGACAGGACCTAAGAAATCTGAACAAAAATGTGCGGTTAGGGGGTTGCATTAGAAAAAGACCTATGCTATAATCAACTTGCGCAGGTGAGGAAAGCGCACTCGGGCGGAAGTAGTTCAGTGGTAGAACACCACCTTGCCAAGGTGGGGGTCGCGGGTTCAAGTCCCGTCTTCCGCTCCATTTTTATACCCGGCGGCATGGCCAAGTGGTAAGGCAGGGGTCTGCAAAACCCTTATCCCCAGTTCGAATCTGGGTGCCGCCTCCAAAACGTGGGGAAGTAGCTCAGCTGGGAGAGCATCCGTTTGACGTGCGGAAGGTCCACGGTTCGATCCCGTGCTTCCCCACCATTTTTTTGCCTGGCAGCGGAAAAGCTGCTTTTTTTTGTTTATCTACCTACCTTTTTGCCTTTCTCTCATCATCTCATAACTCCCGACCCTTGTACATATACTATACGGTACATCAGAGAGTAGGGAGCGATGCGCGTGGAACTTGCCAAGGTCGGGACAAGCAAAGCATTTCCCCGCGTTCAACAGCGTTTCCACCTGTTTCGGGATCTGTTGTGCAGCGAAGGGATCCGCATGGACATCGGGGAACATAAGTTGGGCCAGCTGGTCTTCTATTCCTGTCATTTACATACCCACGGGGTGGTGGAAATCTGCCGCTATCAGTTGGCGGAAACCATTGCCGATATTATCACGGAAATCCTGCAGGTGGAATACATCCGGCGGATCCTTCGGTGTCATTACACGGGCTTTGACCGGGTGGAGGAAGGCAACATCTGTGCCGAGGCCCAAAGGTTAGCCTATAACCCCCGGCGGAGGACACAGATTCTCTTCGCCCTGTTGGAATACCTACAGCATCACGCCTATGTGCACGTGGACGGTTTTGTGCGGTTCCGGTTGCGGGACTACTGGGAGGAACTGGTGGATTGTGTCGATCTTGCGGTGGGCAATTTCCAGGAACAAAAAGAACATGAGGAGTTTGTAAAACTCTTGAAATTTTTCGTGGAGGTGCAAGAACCCCGGATCGATACGGTCCAGGTTATGCGCAGGAACCTTGGTGGTTATTCCCTGGTGGATCAGCATTTCAGGCCCGTGGACGCGCGGCTTCTTCACGGCCTGTCTTTGGAGCCGGGCAGTGGTGGGGTAAGCGGTGAAGACTTACTGCTCAGTGCTTTGGTGACCCTTGCTCCGGTAAGTATTATCTTGCATCTTCCCCCTGATCCTTTGTTGGGGACCATCGATGAGGTGTTTCGGCAGCGGATCCGGTATTGTCCCGGTTGTCCCCTCTGTCGCTGACGCATGGAAAGCAACCCGCAGAGCCTGTGTGGATCCAACCCGCAGGCCCTTTTCTTTTTTGGAGAGCCTTCGCTGACTATCCGCCTTCTATGCCCTTGTACAGGCCATCCCCATTGGGTAAGATAGAAGATATGAAGTCCGTTGAGGAGGACACCCCATGTCTTGGGAGCTTCTGCTTATGACTGGAATGGGCGCCTTCATTGGCTGGATTACCAACCGCATTGCCATCCGAATGCTGTTTCGCCCCTATAGGCCGTGGGGTATTGGGCGGTTCTCTCTGCAGGGTCTCTTGCCAGCACGGCAGCAGGAGCTCGCGCGGGTGGTGGGGGAGACGGTGGCAAAAGAGCTGCTACCCCAGGACAAGCTCGCCAGTCTCTTTACCGAAGGCCCCATATTGGAAGAAATGGCCGCGGCCTTGGGTACCCATGTTAGTCTGCGGCTGGAGGAGAAACTGCCGAAGTTCTTGCCCGGGGCTGTGCGGCAGTACCTCATTGGTGAAATCGTCCAGGCCATCGACCGGGAGTTTCGGGGAATGTTGCCCGGTGTGGTGGAAAGTGTGCAGCGGGTGATCAACGAGGAAGTCAACGTGGCTAAAATCATCGAGGAAACCATTCTCGGCTTTGATCTGCGGGAGCTGGAACGCCTTGTGCTTTCCGTGGTGAGCACGGAACTGCGATATATTGAACTTTGGGGGATGGTCCTCGGCGGTCTGTTGGGGTTGACCCAGTGGGGATTGAGATATCTACCCTTATGACCGTGGAGTCGGTACCTATTGGAAGGGGAGGAGTAACGGATGCGCTGGGTTGTGGGTATCTTCAGTTGCTGGCTGATTGTGGGTTTCGCTTTTGGGGCTTTGGCCCAGGAGGGGATGGAACCTCAGGTGCTGTCCGTCTATTACACCGAGGAACCACCGGTAATTGACGGGGACCTGGCGGAATGGGAACACCTCACCCCCATTTACCTCAGCAGTGCAGCACCGCCTTGGTTACAGGGGTTTCGGGTCTGGGAGCCCCTGGTGACCAGGGAGCCGGTGATTGCCCCTACCTTTAGCAGTGCCCAGATCTGGCTGTTGTGGGATCAGCATAATCTGTACCTTGCCGCAAGGATCTGGGAGGAGGATGTATCCAAATACTCCCGATTAAACCTGTACATAGATCCCCAGGGCAGGCGGTCCAATAAGGTGTTGCCGGACCAAGTCTGTTTCCGGGTGGCCAACCAGACAAGTCTCCGGGACGGTGCGGTGCAGGAGGACCTACAGAGTCGACGTACCAGCCCCCTGTGGGAAGTGGTGACCGCCCCTTGGAGCGGGGGCTGGACCCTGGAGGCGGTTTTGCCTTTGAATGGTGTGCTTGGTTCGGTCCTCCGGGCTAACATGGAGATGACCTGCGAGATTACCCTCGAGAAGATGGATCAGGATGGAAAGCGACTTTCCTCCTTGGCCTACTTCGGAGGGATGGAGCACTGGATCAAAAGTTACAGCTGGGGGACCTTGCTATTGAAAAAGTGAGGGCTGAGATGAAGGCCTGGCAGGGGTTTTTCGCTTCTAGGGCTTTGTCATTGTGCAGTTGACACTGTCCGTGGAGATGGATATAATGAAAGGCAAATATATATGCAATGGTGATGACGAGGAGAGTAACCTCCCTAAGGGTTGACAGAGAATGGAAGTCAGCGGCTGAAAGCTTCCTAACTACTGGGGCAGGTGAAGACCCCCTCCGAACTGCAGGCTGAACGATCTTTCGTCCAGTAGGCCGGGCCGGTTGCACCGTTACCGCAGTTAAAGAGGCCATCAAGAAGACTCGATTTTTGGTGGCAATTAGGGTGGAACCACGTGAGGTTGACCTCTCGTCCCTTGTAGGGCGGGAGGTTTTGTTTTATGTGGAGAAGCTGTTCGTGCCCGGTTGAAGACCTATACCTTGGAAGGGAAGTGTTTGTCGATGTCCGATATCGTTGTTACGTTGCCCGACCAATCGCAAAAGGGTTATCCCCAAGGGGTCACCCCCTATGACATCGCCCAGGATATTTCCGCGGGACTGGCCCGCCGGGCCGTGGCCGCGGTGGTAAACGAAGAAATGGTGGATCTATTCACCCCGCTGAAAGCAGACAGCGAAGTACGGCTCATTACCACCGACGATCCCGAAGCCTTGGAGATCCTCAGGCACACCACGGCCCACGTCATGGCCCAAGCGGTGCTGCGGGTTTTCCCGGGGGCAAAGCTGGCCATCGGTCCGGCCATCAGTGACGGCTTCTACTACGACTTCGATCTTGCCACCACCCTAGGTCCGGAGGAAATGGAGAAGATCGAGGCGGAAATGGAACGTATTATAAAGGAAGACTTAGGGATCACCCGGGCGGAAATGTCCAGGGAGGAGGCGATCGCCTTCTTCCAGGAACAGGGACAGGATTACAAAGTGGAGCTAATCAATGACCTGGGGGATGAGCGGGTCAGCCTGTATAGCCAAGGAGAGTTTGTAGACCTTTGCCGGGGTCCCCACCTGTCGTCTACGGGGAAGGTGCCAGCCTTCAAGCTGCTTAATACCGCGGGTGCCTATTGGCGGGGCGATTCCTCCCGGCCCATGTTGCAGCGAATCTATGGTACGGCTTTCTTCAAGAAGAAGGATCTGACGGATCATCTGCAGCGGTTGGAGGAGGCGGCTAAGCGGGACCATCGGAAACTGGGCAAGCAACTGGACCTTTTCAGCATTTGCGAGGAAGGACCGGGCTTTCCCGTCTTCCACCCCAAGGGAATGGCCATTCGGCGTAAACTGGAGGATTTCTGGCGCCGAGAGCATAAACTGCGGGGTTACCAGGAAATTCAGACGCCGGTCATCCTCAGTGAGGAACTTTGGAGGCAGTCGGGCCATTACGACCATTACCGGGAGAATATGTACTTCACCGAGATCGATGGGAGCAAATATGCGATCAAGCCCATGAACTGTCCCGGATCCCTTTTGGTCTACCGGCGGAAGATGCACTCCTATCGGGATCTGCCTTTGCGCTATGCCGAATTGGGGCTGGTACACCGCCATGAGCTGTCCGGGGTGCTCCACGGATTGATGCGGGTGCGGAACTTCACCCAGGACGATGCCCACATTTTCATGACTCCTGCCCACATCGAGGAGGAGATCCTGGGGGTCATGGACTTGGTGGACTATGTCTACAAAGACGTCTTCGGGTTCAATTATCATGTGGAGCTGAGTACCCGGCCGGAAAACTCCATGGGTTCCGACGAACTGTGGGAAAGGGCTACCGCAGCCCTGGAAGGAGCCTTAAAGCGTAAAGGTCTGTCCTACGTGGTTAACGAAGGGGATGGGGCCTTCTACGGTCCGAAGATCGATTTCCATCTCGAAGATTGCCTCGGCCGCACCTGGCAATGTGGAACCATCCAGCTGGATTTCCAGATGCCGGAGCGCTTTGATCTCACCTATATCGGGGAAGACGGGCAGAAGCACCGGCCGGTGATGATCCACCGGGTGGTCTTTGGCAGTATGGAGCGGTTCATTGGCATTCTCATCGAGCACTATGCGGGGGCTTTTCCCCTGTGGTTGGCGCCGGTGCAGGTACAGGTGATCCCGGTGGGACAGGAGTTTTTGCCCTATAGCCAAGAAGTGGCCAGCAAGCTGCTTTACGCCGGTTTTGAGGTGGAAGTGGATGAACGAGACGAGAAGGTAGGGTACAAAATCCGTAGTGCCCAACTGAATCAGGTCCCCTACATGCTCATTCTCGGTGAGAAGGAGCAGACTGATCAGTGCGTCTCCGTCCGTCATCGCCGGGAGGGTGATCTAGGCGCCATGGCCCTTGGGGAGTTCATCGAACGGTTGCGGAAGGAATCGGCGGTGGGTAGTGCCCGGGTTGAAATTTAGTGCCGCTGGTGTATTGACGCCTTCCCGGGGATATGCTACACTGTTGTTGCTTCAACAGATGCCATGCAAGTAGAAGTCATCCGCTTCTCACCTTGCGGCGACGCCAGCAAGGTCTAGAATACAACGCTAGAACGGGAATAAAGAGCGGGTGAATCGTCCGCTCTTTTTTTGTTGGCGGTCGAGAGAGGAAAAATACCAGGAGGTGACGAGTATTACCACCAAATTAAGGGTTAACCATGAGATACGCGCTCGCCAAGTCCGCGTTGTTGATTCCACCGGTGAACAACTGGGAATCATGCCGTTATCCCAAGGACTGAAGTTGGCTGAAGAAAGAGGGCAAGATCTCGTTGAAGTGGCCCCGAAGGCTGCTCCGCCCGTGTGCAGGATCATGGATTACGGGAAGTACAAGTACGAGCAGTCCAAACGGGAGAGGGAAGCTCGGAAGAAGCAGAAGGTTATCAACATCAAAGAGGTTCGTATGAGCCCCAAGATCGATGACCATGACTTTGACGTGCGGCTGCGCAATGCCGAGAAGTTCCTGAAAGCAGGGGACAAGGTTAAAGTTACGGTGCGGTTCCGGGGCCGGGAGATTGTCCATGCAGACCTGGCAGGAAAACGACTGCAGGAGTTTGCACAAAGGTTACAGGAAATAGGACAGATTGAGCGCGCGCCGGTCCTGGAGGGCCGAAACATGTTCATGATTTTGGCGCCGGTCAAGGATAAGCAGAGGGAGGCAAAGAACGATGCCTAAGTTGAAGACACATCGGGGAGCAGCAAAACGCTTTAAGAAGACCGCTACGGGTAAGATCAAGAAGAATAGTAACTATCGTTCCCACTTGCTGACAGGGAAAAGCCCGAAGCGCAAGAGAAGACTGCGCCAGCCATCCTATGTGAGCAAAGCAGATGAGCGGCGCGTCAAGAGAATGCTGCCTTACTAGAGTATTTAGCACAGGAGGTAACGTCTATGCCACGGGCTAAAGGTGGAACAGTAACACGTAGACGACATAAGAAAGTACTCAAACTGGCCAAAGGTTATTGGGGCAGGAAGAGCAAGATTTTCCGTCCTGCAAACCAGGCCGTGATGAAATCGCTATCGTACGCATATCGCGACCGGAAGGTCAAGAAGCGGGATTTCCGGAAGCTGTGGATTGCCCGGATCAACGCCGGCGCCCGGAATGCTGGTTTGTCTTACAACCGCTTTATCAGTGGCCTGCGCAAAGCGGGAGTGGATATCAACCGCAAGATGTTGGCAGAGCTGGCGGTGGAAGATACTGCGGCCTTCAACGAGTTGGTGGCCCTAGCAAAGCAGAGTCTGGAGAGTTAATCGGTGCAGCAGATTACTAGCCGGCAAAACCAGTACGTGAAAACTGCCCGTCTACTGAAGACCCGCAAAGGACGCCTCAAAGAGGGCAAGGTTCTCCTCGAGGGAGTCCGGTTGGTCGATGATGCTTTGCTGGTTGGTAATCTGCATTTTTGTTGGGCCCTGGTTACCAAAGAATTTTTGGATAGCGGTCAGCACCAAGGGTTGGCGCGAAGACTACAGACCCGCTGTCCAGTTTTTATGATTACCCAGGACCTCATGGAAGACATTGCCGATACACAACAGCCCCAAGGGATCGCCGCGGTGGTGGAACCGCCGGAATACGATCTGGAAGCCTGTCTCGGTTCCCATCCCTTGATTCTAATTGGTGATCGTATTGCCGACCCCGGCAATGCCGGGACCATCATTCGCACCGCGGCCGCCGCCCGGGCCAGCGGAGTGGTCTTCACCCCAGGCAGTGTGGACCTGTACAATCCCAAGTGTCTGCGGGCCAGCATGGGTGCTGTTTTTCGGATCCCCATCTGCCAGGAGGTGGCTCCGGCGGCCCTGGTGTCGTTACTCCAAGAGCACGGTATAACCCTCTATGGAGCCACAGGGCAGGGAGCTAGCTACTATACCGAAGTGGATTTCCGCCAGGCTGTGGCCATCGCCCTGGGTAGCGAGGCCTTTGGCCTTAGTCCCCAACTGGAGTCGATGGTCGCAGAAAGAGTTGCCATCCCTATGGGTAACGGTGTGGAGTCACTGAATGTGGCCATCGCCGCGGGAGTACTACTCTACGAGGCCCATCGGCAGCGATATTGTAAAGGGTAGATCGGTGTGCTATAATGGGACTAAGGTTTTCAGTTCAAGACTACCCTGAACGGGCGGAGGATCCTATGTCCACAGCTGATTTCTTTTGGAAGATCTTCGAATCGACCGGCTCCATCGTCGCGTATTTGTTATATAAACAACTGCGGACGATGTAATTTCAGCTGCCACCGTCCTATTCGGTTGGCAACTGGTGGACTGTTCACAAAGGGGATGGGAATTGCCTAGCATACCTGTGCAGTTTGGGGTGGTGTGCCAGGAAACAAGCCCGCTTGGGATGGCGGGAAGGTGTGGCACCGAAATGGATTGCGGAGGTTCTTTCACAGTGTGCGGAAGAACAGACAAGTCACGATGAAGTATCAATTTTGTGGGAAGGGCTTTCTTTCGTTGTGTAGATGACGGGAAAGCTCTTTTTTTAAGGGAGGCCTGCCCACGTGGAGGACAAGATTAGAACCATCGTCGAAGAGGGCGCACAGGAAATCCGTGGAGCCACGACCCTACGGGAGTTGGAGGAGCTCCGGGTGAAATACATAGGTAAGAAGGGCGTCCTCACCTCTTTATTGCGCAGCATTGGCCAATTGGATCCGGCAGAGCGGCCTAGGATGGGTCAACTGGTGAACCAGGCCCGGGAAGAACTGGAAAAGGTGCTGGCCCAGTGGGGGGAGAAATTGGCCGAGAGGGAGACCCAACGACGGCTGATGGAAGAAAAGGTGGATATCACCATGCCCGGCCGGCGTCCGGCCTTCGGTACTAAGCATCCTTTGACCCAGACCCTAGAAAGGATTAAGCGGATCTTCATTGGCTTAGGGTTCGAAGTGGTCCAGGGCCCCGAGGTGGAACTGGACTACTACAACTTCGAGGCTTTAAATGTGCCCAAGGACCATCCGGCCCGGGACATGCAGGACACCTTTTATATCGAAGGGGAAGTCCTACTTAGAACCCAGACTTCGCCGGTACAGATCCGGGTGATGGAGCAGAAACAGCCACCAATTCGTATCATCGCACCGGGCAAGGTGTACCGGTGCGATTCGGACGTTACCCATTCACCGATGTTTCACCAGGTGGAGGGGCTGGCGGTGGCGGAAGATATCACCTTCGGGGATCTGAAGGGGACCCTAGCGGCCTTTATCACGCAGTTCTTCGGCCCGGATACCCCTGTACGGTTCCGGCCTAGTTACTTTCCCTTTACGGAGCCTAGTGCCGAAGTGGACATCGGCTGTGTTATCTGTAAGGGGGAGGGCTGCCGGGTCTGTAAGAATACGGGCTGGCTGGAGGTATTGGGTTGTGGCATGGTCCATCCCAGTGTGTTGCGACAAGTGAACTACGACCCGGATCAGGTCACCGGGTTTGCCTTTGGCATGGGGGTGGAGCGACTGGCCATGCTCAGCTATCAGATCGATGATATTCGGTTGTTCTTCGAAAACGACTTGCGGTTCCTGAACCAGTTTTAGCTGGTGCCGGTAAAGATTTGGGGTGAACAAAGTTGCGGTTATCTTATCGATGGATTAAAGAATATGTGGACGTGGATTTGCCGGTGGACCAGTTGGCCGCAAGACTCACCATGAGCGGCGTTACGGTGGACCGGATGGAGCCCATGGGCACGGACTTCCAGGGTAAAGTGGTGGTGGGGAAGGTCCTGACAGTGAATCCCCATCCCAAGGCGGATCGGTTGACCCTTTGTCAGGTGGAAGTGGGCCCTGGGGATGTGCGGCGGGTGGTCTGTGGTGCTCCCAACGTGCGGGAAGGGATGCTGACGGCCATTGCCTTGCCCGGCGCCCATTTGCCAGGAGGATTAGAGATCAAGGAAGCAGTGATTCGGGGGGAAGCCTCGGCCGGTATGCTCTGTTCCTCCAGGGAATTGGGGATTGACGATGCGCACGAAGGGATCATTGAACTACCGGAGACCTGTGTGCCCGGTACCAGCATCGAAGAGGTCCTGCATCTGGACGATGTGGCCATTGAAATCGATATTTACGCTAACCGACCCGACCTTTTGAGCGTGATCGGCGTGGCTCGGGAAGTGGCCGCGATGCTGGGTAAGGAAGTGAAGTTGCCGGAGCCTGTTTTCCAGGAGTCCGCTGAGGCCATCGAACAATGCACCAGCGTGGAAGTGCAGGCACCGGATCTTTGCCCGCGGTACTGTGCCCGGCTGGTGCGGAACGTGAAGATTGGTCCTTCGCCTTTGTGGATGCAGCAGTATCTTCGGGCGGCGGGGATGCGGCCCATTAACAATATTGTGGATATTACTAACTTTGTGATGCTGGAGACCGGTCAGCCCCTCCATGCCTTCGACTACGACAGACTGGCCGAACAGAGACTGGTGGTCCGGCGGGCGGCTCCGGGAGAAGAGATGGTCACCCTAGACGATGTAACCCGGAAGTTGACCGAAGAGGACCTGGTGATCGCGGATGCTAAGGCCCCCGCCTGTATCGCGGGATTGATGGGTGGGGCCCACGTGGAGGTAACCGAGGAGACCAGGAATATCCTGCTGGAGTCTGCCAACTTCAAGGGAGCTAGTATCCGGCGCACGGGACGGCGCTTGGGTCTGCACAGTGAGGCGGCCGCCCGTTTTGAAAAGGGACTTCCTCCCGAGGGTACGGTTTATGCCCTAGAGCGGGCCTGTCAGTTGATGCAGGAGCTGGCCGGAGCCACGGTGGTGGCGGGCATGATCGACGTCAATAACGTGGAGGAGCAACCGAAGACCATCCATGTGCGGCCGGCGGTGGTGAACAAGGTCCTGGGTACAGCCATTGCAACCGAGGAAATGGTAAACATGCTCCAGCGGCTGGAGTTCGGGGTGGAGTATGATGGTGAGCACTTGATTGTCCAGGTGCCCAGCCACCGACGGGATCTGGGGATCGAGGCGGATATTATTGAGGAAGTAGCCCGCCTGTACGGGTATGATCAGATTGCCACCACCCTCCCTGTCACGGAGACGGTTTTTGCCGGACAGACCCAGATCCTTGTTAAGCAGGACCAGCTGCGGGAAATTCTCACCGGTTGCGGTCTTTACGAGGTCCTGACCTATAGCTTCATTAGTCCGGGGGACTTGGCGAAGTTAGGAGACGACTTGCAAGTATTTGGGCGGGATCTACACAACGTGCTCACCATTGCTAACCCTTTGAGTGAAGACCAGAGTGTGATGCGAACCAGTCTTGTGCCGGGCCTTTTGAATACGGCCCAAAGGAACTTTGCCCGCCAGGCGGAAAACGTATATCTATACGAATTGGGGCGGGTCTTCTGGCCAGTGGCCAGCGGTAAGTTGCCCGTGGAACGGGAGATGGGTGCGGTGCTGTTGAGTGGCCTGCGTCCGGGCACCACGTGGGGACAGGTGCCCAGCGAGGTAGATTTCTTTGATCTGAAAGGGATCATGGAACTCATCCTGGAACGACTGGGGGCAAAGGGAATCACCTTCGGACCCAGCCAGTGTCCCTTCCTGCATCCGGGACGACGCAGCGCCATCCTGGCCGGGGATGAATGTATCGGCCATTTTGGACAAGTGCATCCCCAGTGTGCGGCAGAATTCGACCTGGAGCGGCCGGTCTATGTGGCGGAATTCGATCTGGAGGCCTTGATCGCCCATTGCGACGATACCATTTCCTACGTGGGCATTGCCCGTTACCCCTTCGTAAAGAGGGATTTGGCCTTCCTGGTCCCTAATGATCTGGCGGCGGATCAAGTGGTCCAGGTGATCAAAGAGGTGGGCGGCTCCTTGGTGAAAGAGGTTCAATTGTTTGACGTGTATACCGGCAAGCAGATCCCCGCAGGCTACCGCAGTCTGGCCTATGGGGTGACCTATCAGGCGGAGGATCGGACCCTGGTTGATGAAGAGATTGTAGAGATCGAGAAGAAGATCCAGGAACGACTGGAGCAGTTGGGGGTAACTCTGCGACAGTAGTAACCGGGCGGGGGGTGAAGGACGGTGACCGTCAAGGACCAAGGACCCGTCAACGATGCGGAACAGACTGTGACTACGGAAAAAGTAGAGATTTGTGGTGATACCTACACTATCAAGGGTGCGGTCCCCGCAGGGTGCATCCGGGACCTGGCCGCGGATGTGGATCGGCGGATGAGGGGGCTTCAGGAGAAATACCAGGGACTGCCTATCCATAGGGTGGCAGTCCTGGTGGCTTTGAATTTGGCCGGCGAATTGTATCAGGCCCGGAAGGACAACGAGGAGCTGTTGAGGCTGCTGGAGGAAGCTCGATGAGCTGGCTAGATCTACTGATCATTGGCTTTTTTTTGGCCCTGGGGTATCGGGGCTTTTCTGAGGGTTTTGTCCTACAGTTCGGTAAGATCGGTGGTCCGATCTTGGGCCTGCTTTTGGCCTTTATGACCTACGAACGGTGGGGTGCGACCCTCTCCCTGTACCTAAATGTTCCCCAGGCCCTAACGGGAGCCGGTGCCTTCTTGTTGGTCAGTGTGGGTGTTACCGTCGGTGTGGGCCTTTTGGCCCGGTGGATGCAAAGCTCGGTGCAACAGGCCCGTTTCGGGCTCTGTGATCGGCTCTTTGGTGCGTTGTTCGGGCTTCTTTGTGCCTTCATCCTCGCCGGCAGTTTCATGGCCGTTATCTTTGGTTCAAATCTGCATACCTTGGCGAAACTAGGAGAGGTAGTGGAGACATCGGGGGTAGCGTACCAGATCTTTACCCTGTTGCCCCGCATGTTTGGGGTGGTGAACAGGTTACTGGGTTGAGGGTGGCGAGTTGAAGGGGAGTACCTTTGTGGAGAATATTCAGTTAGCTTTGTTGTTGGAAGAGCTAGCGTTGCTGTTGGAACTGACCGGTGTAGAGGCGTTCAAAACCAGGGCCTATCGCCGGGCGGCAAAAAGCATTCAGAATTTACCAGAAGATGTTCGGCTCTTGCACGCCAATAACGCCCTCCGTCAGATTCCTGGCGTGGGTGCCGGTATTGCAGCTAAGATCGATGAATGGTTGCGCACAGGAAGCATCCGGGAACAGGAAGAGTTGAAATCCCAGTTTCCTCCTGTTCTCCTGGAACTGGCCCGAATTCCAGGGATCGGGGTGAAGACCGCCCGGCAATTGCATGAGACCTTGGGGGTCACCTCCCTCGACGATCTAGCCCGACACCTGCGGGAGGGTACGATCAGGCAGGTTCCCAAGCTCGGTCCCCAGGCAGTGGCTCGGATCCAAAGGGGGGTGGAGTACCATCTGCAACACCGGGGGCGGGTGTTGCTGGCGGTCGCGGTGCTCTTAGAACGACATCTGGGGGACTTTTGCCGCCGGATTCCCGGTGTATCCCGGGTTGAGCCCACGGGGGCCCTGCGACGGCGACGGCCTTTGCTTACCCGGGTGGAGTTGTTGGTGGCCGCCGAGGACCCTTCGGGCTTTTGGGAGGAAATTGAGGACTACCCTTCTTTGGACGGTGCCCCCCAACGGGATGGCGGTACAATCCACCTACAGGCCCAAGGCTTGGTCGCTCAAATCCAGGTTGTCCCACCGGAGCAGTTTCCCTTCCGTTGGTATGAGACTTCTGGAAGCCCCGGTCATCTGGCCCAGGTGGCCCAAGTGGCGGCGCAACGGGGAATCTCCTTTCCCGATGGCAAGAGCATTGCCTTTGCCGCGGGCGAAACGCGGCCAATTACTGTGGAGGCGGACATTTACCACAGTCTTGGCCTACCGTGGATTCCCCCGGAACTGCGCGAAGGGCGGGAAGAAGTGGCCCAAGCTTTGGCGGGAGAATTGCCGCATCTTGTCGAACGTGGCGATCTCCAAGGAGATTTGCACCTTCATTCCCACTACAGTGATGGTACCGTCAGTATCAAGGAGATGGCTTTGGCTGCTAAAGCGGCGGGGCTTTCCTATCTGGCGGTGTGTGATCATTCCCAGTCTCTGAAGATTGCCCGTGGCCTTACACCCCAGCAGCTTCGGCAGCAACGGCAGGAGATCGCTCAAGTCAACGGGGAGCTAGATGGTTTCACCGTGCTGGCCGGTATCGAGGTGGATATCCTACCCGACGGTACCCTGGATTTGCCCGATGAAGTCCTTGGCGAGCTAGATCTGGTGGTGGCTAGTGTCCACCAGCACTTCAACCTCAATCGGAAAGAGATGACCCGAAGGATCCTTCGCGCCATGGAAAACCCCCATGTGGATATTATCGGTCATGTAACCGGACGTTTGTTGGGGCGTAGGTCCGGCTATGAGGTGGACGTAGAGGAAGTGCTGCAGGCTGCAGCTCGCACCGGTACGGTACTAGAGATCAACAGCCATCCCGAACGGCTTGACTTGGATGAAACCCATGTCCGAGAGGGGCTTAGGCTGGGGGTGAAGTTCGCCATCAATAGCGATGCCCACGCCCCGGTACAATTGGGGTATTTGACCTATGGGTTGTGGGTGGCTCGCCGCGCGGGCCTTTCCTGTGTCGATGTGGTGAATTGCTGGCCCTTGGAGCAACTCCGGGCCTTTTTGCGCAAGGAATAAACAGTTCTATTTAAGGAGGGTCTCCACATGAAACTTGGTGAAATGTATCGTTTTGCCGTGGAAGAAGGAATCAAGATGGATCCCCGGGGTCGCCAGACCGTAGAGGCGGAGTTGCGACGCATCCGGGAAGACTTTGAAAAGATGTCGGAGGAAGAGAAGAAGTACTTCGACCAGGAGCGGTTGACCAACCCCTATGCCGATACCCGGATCCTCAACGGCGATGAGGAGCGGGAGATCCGCACGGTGCTGGTGGGGATCGATATGGAGGTGGGCGAGGTCCTTTTGGCGGATCGGCTCAGGGAAAAGGGCCGTCCCGTTGATCTTGTGTTGGCCCATCATCCGGAGGGCACGGCTTTAGCCCGTCTTTACCAGGTAATGCATATGCACGAGGAGTTGGCCGCCATGCTAGGGGTGCCCATCAATGTGGCGGAGGGGCTCCTTAAGGAACGGATCGACCAGGTGGAACGTTCGGTATTACCCACCAACCACCAGCGGGCCCGGGACGTGGCTCGGCTTTTAGATCTGGCTATGATGTGTATCCACACCCCCGCGGATAACCACGTTACCACCTATCTGCAGCAGAAGTTCGATCAAGCTCAGCCCTACCGCGTGGAAGATGTTCTGGAGGTTTTGCTTGAGGAGCCGGAGTATCAGCAGGCTAAGCGGGATGAGGCCGGTTTGAAAGTAGTGGCCGGAGACAAGAAGCGCCGGGCGGGCAAGGTTTTTGTGGATATGACTGGCGGCACTGGCGGTTCCAAAGACATGTTTGCTAAATACGCCGATGCCGGAGTAGGGACTATGGTTTGTATGCACATTTCGGAAGCTAATCTGGAAGAGGCTAAGAAGGCCCAGATCAATGTGGTGATCGCCGGGCATATCGCCAGCGACTCCCTGGGGATGAATCTGTTGTTGGACAAGATGCCGGATTTGGAGATTATCCCCTGCTCAGGTTTTCTACGGTATTCCCGAAAGAAGTGAGGAACGAGGAGGTAAGGTTTGATGGTGGAGTTGCTGGCCCCCGCGGGAAGTATGGAGGCCTTGAAGGCCGCGGTGGAAAACGGTGCCGATAGTGTCTACCTCGGGGGCAAAGCCTTCAGTGCCCGGGCCAATGCGGTGAATTTCGACCGAGCCCAGTTGATAGAGGCCGTAGATTATTGCCATATCCGGGGGGTCAAGCTGTACGTGACGGTGAACACCTTGATCCGGGAAGAGGAGCTGGAGGAGTTGGCCCAGTACCTCCAGTTCCTCCATAGGATCGGCGTGGATGCCTTGATTATCCAGGATCTGGCTGTGGTACGACTGGCCCGGGAACTGACCACCATCCCCCTCCATGGCAGTACCCAGATGACGATTCATAATCGTCACGATCTCCAAGTCCTGGAGGAATTAGGCCTAAGCCGGGTGGTCCTGGCCCGGGAGTTGTCCCTGGAAGAAGTGCGCACATTGGGCTCCGTCAGTTCTCTGGAACTGGAGATCTTTTTACATGGTGCCCTTTGTGTGGCCTACTCCGGACAATGCTTGTTTAGTTCCCTGTTGGGTGGACGCAGCGGTAACCGTGGCGAGTGCGCCCAACCTTGCCGATTGCGCTATCGGCTGGTGGCGCCGGGCCAAAACCTGTCTGGTTATCTCCTTAGCATGCGGGATCTGTGTCTTTTGGACCTGTTGGGGGACATCGTGACCAGTAAGGTGGCCGCTTTGAAGATCGAAGGGAGGATGAAAGCTCCCGAATATGTGGCCACCGTGACCCGGGTCTACCGGGCGGCGTTAGATCGGGCCTTGACGGATCCGGTAGGTTTCAAAGCACTGCAACAGGAGCGGGATTGGCTGGAGGCCGCCTTCACCCGAGGTTTCACCTCGGGATACCTGGGGGGACGACGGGGTAAGGAAGTGGTGAATCCCTTGTATCCGGGAAACCGGGGGGTTTACCAGGGTGAGGTGGTGCAAGTGGCCCCGAACCGGGTCTGGGTGCGTCTGGCCCGGGAGCTAGAAGAGGGGGAACAGGTCCAATTCTGGTCCAAACATCGTTTCCAGCAGAGTATAGTGCGGGATCTGAAAGAGGGGAAAAGGTCCCTTCCGAAGGCGGCAGCGGGACAGGTGGTCCATTGGCGGCATTCGGGCCGGGTTAAGGTGGGGGACGAGGTTTATAAGTTAGTTACGGATCCAGCGGCAGTACAAAGCTATACATCGCCCCGATGTTTGCGGCGGGTACCAGTGAAGATGCACGCGACGGTGGCGGTGGGACAGCCTTTGACCTTGGTGTTGGAAGATGGGGAAGGTAACCGGGTCCAGGAAAGGACTTCTCTGGTGGCGGAAGCGGCCAAGAACCACCCTTTGACGGAAGAGGTCCTGTTGGAAAAGCTACTGCAATTGGGGGATGTTCCTTTCCAAGTTGTGGAGAGTTCTGTCAAGATTGACGGGGAGCCCATCTTGCCCTTCGGGGAACTGAAACAGGTGCGGCGGGCAGCCTTTGAGCGGCTGATGGCCTTACGGGCGGAACAGTTCAGGCGGCCCCCCCTAAGGGGAACTACAGACTTAGCCTTTTCACTGCCACCACAAAAGAATCCCCCTGCTCCTTTGCGGCTGGGGGTCTTGGTGAACAAACTGGAGTTCATCGAACCTTTGATTGCCGCGGGTGCCGACCGGATCTATTTTGGCGGTGAAGCCTTCACCAAGGGGCGGGGAGGCAGTGCTGTTCTGCCGGGGGAGATTTATTGGCAGGCGTTGGAACGGGTCGAAGGGTCCTCTTGTGAATTGTTTTGGGCCTTTCCGCGAATTACAAAGGATCGGGAGCTTGGGGATATTGCCGCCATCGTGGGGGACGCTCCCCATTTGCCGTCGGGACTCTTAGTGGCAAATCTCGGTACTTTCCAGCTTTTGCGGGGTAGGGCGCCCCTTTGGGCTGACTTCTCTTTTAATATCTATAACCCCTTGGCTTTGGTTCAGCTGTACGAATTGGGCTTTTCCGGTGTCTGCCTTTCCTGTGAGCTTAGTTTGAATCAGCTTCCTTCCCTGGGACAGGGGCCTGTGCCCACGGAAGTGATCGTCCAGGGACGGTTGCCGGTGATGGTCTCCGAGTATTGTCCGGGGCGGCTGATGGATTGTCAGCCCTGTCTTGCCAGTGGGACCGGGAGTCTGGTGGATCGGTTGAATCTTTCATTTCCCATCCGCACTGACGGTGCTTGTCGCATGCATCTTTTCAACTCCAGGGAATTGGCCGCTTTGCGTACCATCCCCCGCCTGCGGGAAGCGGGGGTGGAGCTTGTCCGCTTAGATTTGCGACTTCATTCTTTGCCGTTGGCCAAGCGCATTGTAGAGCTTTACAGACAGGCTTTGGCCGCAGATACCCGTGGGCTGAAAGAGATCGAAGGGGAGCTTTTAGGGCTTTTCCAGGGTGAATATACCCTGGGACACTTCTACCAAAAAGGGAAGCATAATGCGTGATTTCACCCAAGGCTTCTGTGGCCGTTGGTCCGGAAGACACTTTTAAGACTGGCAAACGGGGAAAAGTGGTGTATGATAGAGGGGTCTGCAAGAGTGTGGACTGGACGTAAGAAACACTGGCTATTTTCATCAGCAACGGGAAGGGAACTCAGGTGTTCGAACATTCATTGAAGGTATTGGAATTTGCCAAGATCCGTGAGGCCCTGGCGGGATATTGCGTTTCTACCCTGGGTCAGGAGCTTTGTCACGGGTTAAGACCCATCAAAGACAAAAATGAGATTCTGCGACTGCTTGCGGAAACCCATGGGGCCATGCAGTTGCTTAGGGAATATGGGGGCACTGTTCCTTTGCGCGGCCTAAAGGACATTCGCAGTGCCCTCCGGCGGGCTAATCTGGGGGGGATGCTGTCCCCAGAGGAACTGTTGGATGTGCGTGCTGTCTTGCAAGTGATGCGCATGATGCGGCGTTTTCTCATTCAGGCCCAAGGAAACTCCCAGCTTGAGTGTCTGGTGCAGTGGGGAGAGATGATTACTCCCAACACCCGCTTAGAAGAACGTATCGGGGAATGTGTTGACGAGGACTCCACCATCAAAGACAGTGCCAGTCCTGCCCTACGCACCATCCGCCGCCAAATGGCCACCGTCCAGAATCAGATTAGGTCTCGGCTGCATGAGATCGTCCATGGCGGACGCTTCCAGAAGGTGCTCCAGGATTTCATCGTGACCATGCGGGCGGGACGCTATGTGGTGCCGGTAAAGCAGGAGCACAAAGACGCGCTGCCGGGGATCATCCATGATATATCTAGCAGTGGTGCCACGGTCTTCGTCGAGCCCGAGGCGGTGGTTCGGTTAAACAATGAGTTACGCCGCTTGACCGGCGAGGAAGAACGGGAGATCCAGCGGATCCTGCGGGAACTGAGCCAGCAAGTGGGGGACTTTGCGGATCTAGCCATGGCTTCCCTAGAGGTTTTGGCCCATCTGGACTTCACCTTTGCCAAAGCCCGGTACAGCATGGAACTGGATGCGGCCTGTCCTCAAATCACCGATGACTGCAAGGTGACTTTGCTTAGGGCGCGCCACCCACTTTTAGGGAAAGATGTGGTTCCCAATGATATCTATCTCGGGGAGGGTTACCGGGCCTTGGTAATTACGGGCCCCAACACCGGAGGAAAGACGGTGGTTTTGAAGACCCTAGGACTCTTGTGTCTGATGGCCCAGTCGGGTTTGCCCATTCCGGCAGAACCCCAAAGTGTGGTGCCCGTCTTCGATTATGTCTTTGCCGATATCGGTGACGAGCAGAGTATTGAGCAGAGCCTTTCGACGTTCTCGGGGCACATGCGAAACATTGTGCAGATTTTAGAGCAGGTTACCCCCAATTCCCTGGTTCTGTTGGATGAATTGGGGGCCGGCACAGACCCCGACGAAGGGGCGGCACTGGCTATGGCCCTTTTGGAGCATCTGGTGGAAGAGTGCCTAGTGGTGGCCACCACCCACTACAGTCAGTTGAAGGGCTTTGCCTTTCATCATCCGGCGATGGAAAACGCCTCCATGGAGTTTAACACCGAGACGTTAAAGCCGACCTATCGGCTGCTGATCGGCTTGCCAGGCAAGAGTAATGCTTTTCAGATCGCATTGAATCTGGGGTTAAGTAGGGAGATCTACCAGAGCGCTCTACGGTTCCGGTCCCAAGAGGACTTTGCCCTGGATAAACTGATCGAGAGCATCCAGACCCAAGAACGGCAGGCCCGGGTGAGGGCCCGACAGGCAGAATTAGAGGAACAATCCTATCTGAGGCTTCGTCAGGACTATGAAGAACGTCTGGCTAAACTAAAGCAAGATGAGCAAGCGATCATCCGGGAGGCCAGACGGGAAGCTAAGCACATGCTGAAGGAGATCCGTCAAGAATTCGAGGATCTCTTGGGTGCAATGCGCAAGGTCAAAGATAAAGAAGAATTGGAGGACATGGCGCGCCAAGTCCGGCACAGGCTCCAAGAACGCCAAAAACAGCTTGACCAGGTGGAGCAGAAGACCCCACCCCCGGAAGAAGCGGACCAGAAGTGGCTGGAGCGGTTACGGGCTGGTGATCCCGTTCTAGTTAGAAGCCTTGACAAGGAGGGGATCCTTCTGGACGATCCGAAGCAAGATCAGGTCCAGGTGCAGGTAGGTCTCATGAAGGTTGTGGTGGATTTGGCTGACTTAGCACCGGCCAAGGGCCAAAGGGAGACTCCACCGAAGCAGCAAGGACCTTCCCGGGCGGGGACGCTGGCCCGGAGTAAAAGCAGCACCATCTCCCCAGAACTGCATCTGCGGGGGATGACCGTGGATGAGGCCCTCTACGCCCTGGACAAGTATCTTGATGATGCGGTTTTAGTGGGATTGTCCCCGGTGCGGATCGTGCACGGGAAGGGCACCGGTACCTTGCGAAAAGAGGTTGCCGCCTATTTGAAGAACCATCGCAATGTGAAGGAGTATTACATTGCCCCGCCTACCGAAGGTGGACTGGGGGTCACCATCGTCCATTTGCACTAATGCTTTTTGATGTCTGCTAAATGGCAGGAGAACAGAAGAGAAACTAGCAGGTCCGCCATTAACCTGGAGTTGGGCGGACCTGTTTGTGTTTCGGTTAGTTCCCGAAACGGAACAATTCGTTAAAGAATTCCTCCCAAACCGAGCGCCGCCGAGTGGGCTCTTCCACGGGAGTCTCCTCTTCTTCCTTCTCCGGTTCCGCGGGCTTTTCCGGTTGCACTGGCAGAGTGTACCGGGGGGAGTATTCCGTTGGTTCCGTTCCGGCGATGAACTTCTCCACGCTGGTCTCAGTGCTGGGGATTCCCGGATGGGCCAACAATCCCGTCTTGATATCAATTGTGCGCTCCACAATGCCCGGGGGCCGGCGAAAGTCAGTGACGGGTGTATTGGCGGTGACTTTGCTCATGAACTCACCCCAGATCTCCGTGGTTTTCCAACTGCCATAGTTGACTCCCTGGTAACTCATTGGTTTCGGGATGTCTTCACCCATCCAGACAGCCACTGACAGTTCCGGGGTATAGCCAATGAACCAGCCGTCGCGGTTACTGACGGTGGTCCCCGTTTTACCTGCCGCGGGTCGGCCAATGTTACCCCGGCGGCCTGTTCCCCGGGAAATGACCCCCCGGAGCATGTCGGTCATGAGGTAAGCTACCTTCTCGTCCAGTACAGGAACGCGCTTCGGTTCGAATTCATCCACATGACCGTCGGGGTGAACCACTTTGATAATCCCGATGGGTTCCACCCACACACCTTGGTTGGCGAGGATTCCGTAGGCACTGGCCATCTCTAATGCGGTAGTCCCGTAGGTCAATCCTCCCAGGGCGAAGGCCAGGGTTTTGTCCGTAAGCTCTCCTTGCTTGTCCACCAGGGTGGTGATCCCCATGCGGGTGGCCACTTCAAAGGCGGCTTCGGGACCGATCTCATTTAACAGCTGAACGGCCACGGAGTTGAGGGAATCCTCAATGGCTTTCCGTAGGGTGACAGGGCCATAGTATTGATCGTTATAGTTCCTGGGCTCATAGACCTGGCCCGTGGGCAATTCGATTTTCACCGGATAATCGTCATAGACCGTTGCCGGTGTGTATCCCCTTTCCAACGCGGCAATAAAGACGAAGGGTTTCATGGCCGAACCCGGTTGCCGGGTGGATTGTACGGCCCGGTTCAGCTCATCGTTGCCTCGGCCGCCCACCATGGCTTTGATGTAGCCGGTGCGGGGATCGATGGCGATGATCGCGCCTTGGGGTTGGATGAGCCCCTTGTCGTCTTCATATCCCACCGGCAAGCTGTTAAGCAAGACTTCCTCCGCGGTCTTCTGCATGTCCAAATCCAAGGTGGTATAAACTTGCAGACCGCCGGTGTAGACCAACTCCACTCCATACATGTCGATCAATTGATCCCGCACGTAGTTCAGGAAATACCTGGTCTCCAGGGGGGTGCTACTTGGCCTTTCGGCGAGGATTAGGGGTTCCTTCATGGCTTCCTCCGCCTGCTGGGCAGTGATATAGCCATAGCGGTGCATCTGGGACAGTACCAGATTGCGCCGATTGATTGCCCCCTCGGGGTTAATCCGGGGATTGAGGGCGTTGGGTAGGTTTACGATGGCGGCCAATAGGGCTCCCTCTGCCAGACTGAGTTCCTGTACACTCTTGCCGAAGTAGCTTTGGGAGGCCGCTTCAATGCCCCAGGCTTCTCCGAAGAGGATGATGTTTAAGTAGGCTTCCAGGATCTCCGGTTTACTATACTTTCGTTCGATCTGGATGGCCCAGAGAACCTCCTGTAGTTTCCGGGAGATCTGTTTGCGATTATGTAGGAAGGCATTCCGGGCCAGCTGTTGTGTGATACTGCTGAAACCTTGGGCGAAGCGTCTTTCGCGGATGTTCACAAGGATAGAGCGGGCCACTGCCACAAAGTCTATACCGTGGTGTTTGTAAAAGTTGTGGTCTTCGATCGCGATAAAGGCGTTTTGTACGTGGATGGGGATTTGCTCGATGGGCACATAGACGCGGTTCTGCCTGTATAGGCGTCCGATCACTTTGCCGTTGATGTCATAGATGTAAGTAGTCAGTTGTGGGTTGAAATTTACCTCGTCCAAAGAAGGTGCGTTTTCGAGAAGGCCGACGAACAACCCTAACCCGGTGCCGAAAACCATGCACGTCACGATCACGAAAAGTAGCAATAAAAAGCGACGCAGTCGGGATCTGCGTGCCATAGATGCATCCCCCTCACAAGCCGTGGGTCACGTACTATATCACAAAGGTAATTATAGCACAGTCCATTGCAACGTGCACTTATTGCATTGGCGAAAAGGGCCTTGTTGTGCTGCAAATAGGCTTATGCTATAATGTTACAAACCGATAGGTCAAAGGCGATGATAAGGAGGAGAAGCAGCGACTCAGAGGGACAGAGAGTTGGTGGCAGGTGCAAACCAACCTGAGGCTGCGGACGTACACCTTGGAGCCGACTGGGCGAAAGGCAAGAAGGCAGAGTAGTCCAGTCCGCGTCTTCGGCGTTATGAAGCAATGAGCGGATCCTTAGCTGCGATCAAGTAGGGTGGTACCGCGGGAGCCTTCCCGTCCCTTGGGGATGAGAGTGGCTCTTTTTTTGTATCAATAGATACCTGAGGTGATGGAGATGGAAGATGTACTGACACAGGTTTTAAGAGGTGTTGTCGACACCTTTCCCGAAGGGGAATTGGAACAGAAACTTGAAAAGGCAAAACAGGAAGGACGGCCCCTGAGGGTCAAGCTTGGTGTGGATCCCACGGGGACGGACCTGCACCTGGGACACATTGTACCTTTGCTAAAACTGAAGCAGTTTCAGGACCTAGGCCATCAGGCGGTGTTGATTGTTGGTGATTATACCGCCACGGTGGGAGACCCTTCGGGACGTAACAAGGCTAGACCACAGCTGAGTCACGAGCAAGTGCTAGCCAATGCCGTAACCTACAAGGAACAGGTATTTAAGATCCTGGATCCGGAACGTACCGAGGTGGTGTACAACGGTGCGTGGTTCGGACAGATGGATTTTTCCGATGTGATCAGGCTCCTTTCCAAGATGACTTTGGCCAGGATGCTGGAGCGGGAGGATTTCGCCCAACGGTTTGCCAACCAGTTGCCCATCAGCCTCCATGAGTTGGTCTATCCGTTGATGCAAGGCTATGATTCGGTGATGGTCCGGGCAGACATTGAATTGGGAGGCACCGATCAGAAATTTAATATATTAGTTGGTAGGGAGCTACAAAAGGATCTCGGTCAGGATCCCCAGGTGGGCTTGTGTGTGCCCATCCTGTTAGGGACCGACGGCAAAGAAAAGATGAGCAAATCCCTCGGAAACTACATCGCCCTGGATGATCCGCCTGAAGAGAAGTTCGGTAAGATCATGTCCATCCCCGATGAGCTAATGCCCATGTATTTTGAACTGCTGACGGAATTGCCGATGCAGCAGGTCAAGGAGCTTCAGCAGCAAGTGGCGGAGGGCACACTGCATCCGGCCAAACTGAAGCGGCGTTTGGCCAAGGAGATAGTTGGGCGCTTCGATGGACAGGATGCGGCGGTCCGGGCCGAGGAGCACTTCGATGTGGTCTTTGTGGAGAAGGAAGTGCCCGAGGATGTACAGGAGCTTCGCTTATCCCGGGCGACCTTGGACAACAACCGGATTTGGATCGTAAAGCTGGTCACCGCGGCTGGGTTTGCTGGGACCAATAGTGAAGCCAGACGGTTGGTGTCTCAAGGTGCGGTGCGGATTGACGATGAACCGGTGAGCGATCCCAATCTGGATTGGGAAGTGCGGGATGGGGCATTGCTTAAGGTAGGTAAACGGCACTTTGCCCGCATTTGCCTGGGAGATTGAGGGCCTATTCGGGGGTAAATGAACTTTTTCTGAAAAAGAACCCTTGACACTCCTAAAAGGATGTGTTACTATACGAAACGTCGGCGGCGGACACCAGTCACCGCCAAGCACTTTGACAACTAAACAGTATACGAAAAGCGAGAAGCCTTGAGATTCAAGTTTGCAGGATTTACTCGAAGTTGGAGCTAAAGTGCTAAGGCACTTTAGGATAGATTTTAACGGAGAGTTTGATCCTGG
>DUMW01000061.1 GCA_012839765.1 Bacillota bacterium | reverse complement strand
TGGCTATCTCCATATATTGGAGACGGAGTCTCTCGATTCCTTCTCTATGCCCTCATCTTTCAATGGACCCGCGGTCTTCTATTTTTTCCAGGCCTTGCCAATCCCCACAAACTTTTGACTCATACAGGGGACAGGGACACTACCTTTCCCAAGCCATCACTCAACAAAAAGCATCTGCCTACGCAATGTTTCCCTGAGCAAGCAAGCAGGAAACAGATTACTGCGTGGCTAATCTATAGAAGTGCATTGATACAGGGAGGCATGTACCGTGAATAAGTCTTACAGTTTCTTGATAGTAAGTATCATCGTTTTTGTCCTATTTACACTGGCCCTTTTTCCCCACCGGGTACCACCGGAACTACCTCGGGAGCGTCTGTTGGGTTTTTCCCGGCCCTCAATAACAATAATGGAGGTCTATGATGCTCCAACCGGCAAAACCATCCTGCTAGCCAATAGAGATGGCCACTGGTATTTCGGGGAGAAAAAGCTCTTGGACAAATATATCGATGAACTGTTGGACTATCTCTATGAATTGGATGCCTTCGTGAGTGATCAGGACTCGCCTGTCCAAGCTGAGCCCGTCCGATTCCGGCTCACCTTGCGAACAAAAGACGGAGAAGCACTCGGATTAACCGTTGGTCCCCGTGTAGACCGGACCTTTTCCTCTGCTTTGGTGTCCCAGTCTCCAAGGGTCTATTTGCTGGAGGAGTACTCCCTTTGGAGAATAAGGGATTTATTGAATCAGGCCCTTATGGTGGAACCACTGTTTCGCTCCCTACTGCAGTAGTCACCACCATAAAGGCCCCTTACCCGAATGACGAAGAACCGTACTATAGACGCTTCTTTTCCTCGGCAAGTTCACGCTTGAGCTCAACGATTTTTTGCCTCTGCTCCACTAGAAGCTTTTTCTTTACACTCTCCCGCTCGAACTCGGTGTTCTTAATTTCTTCCAATTTGGCTTCGGCTTCTTCTAGTTCACGTTCAAGCATTCGGATGCGAGGTCTACTCAAGGTAGCCACCTCCTTTCTTCCGAGCCTTCCCTTAGAAAGACCCTCCTATTTAAAATGTATTCGAGAACTGTAACCAAAATCCTGCAAAAACTGCGGAGACTCCTAGGTTTTTCCGATGTCTCCTTGGCCTTTCCCGGTGCGTCCGCTTATACTTGGGTACCCATGGGGAGAGAAAGTTCCTTTAGTAACAAGCAGGGGATACATCTTATCCTATGAGCGGCCCCCCCATGGCGGACCGCGGAAGTCTTTATCAACTAGACCCAAAGGTGTACGTTAATATAGTATGAGGGGCCTTGAACTTACGTCCTAGGCCCCTCATACCGGTTTCCCATCTCCTCGAACAGCAGGGTTATCGCCCATATCGTCCAGTAATCCGTCCACCACCCCTTTCGCTTCCCGTTCAAACATCAAGGCCCCACCTATTTGCCTGTACACTTCCGAACCACGAACGGGATTGTCTTCAAGCATCTTCATTGTAGCACAGGGATGTGAATAAACTGTTAAGGCTTTATGAAACTATTGGTAAGCCGAAACTGAATTTCGTGCCCGTATCTGGATTACTTTGGACCGAGATGGTAACCCCGTGCGCGTCCAAGATGGACTTGACAATAGCCAGCCCAAGGCCAGTTCCGTCCCTGCGGCTGCGGGACCGATCAGCTTTGAAAAACCGTTCAAAGATCAAGGGCAAATCATCGGGTGCTATACCGCAACCGGTATCCTCCACCTCCACCATCATTTCACCGGCCTTCTCGTATACCCGCACGAATACGTTTCCAGCGGCCGGGGTAAACTTCACCGCATTGTCCAACAGATTAAGGAGCACCTGGCGGATACGATTCTCATCACCCAGTACCATCCCTTTTCCCTCGGGCAGGTGCCGCTCCAACTGTACACCTTTGCTTTCGGCCAAAACCCTCAGTTGGTTGCACACATCATCCACCAGAGCCACCAGATCAAAGGGTTCCTTCTCCAATTTCAGTTGCCCTGCCTCCAACCTCGAGAAATCCAGAAGCTCATCGATAAGCCGGGACAACCGTATCGTCTCGTCTTGGATGATCCGCAAGTACCGGTTTACGGATTCTGGATCCGTCACCGTCCCATCGATCACCGGCTGCAAATATCCAGCAATAGCAGTAAGGGGAGTGCGCAACTCATGGGAGACATTGGCGAAGAAATCCCGGCGCAACTGCTCTGTTTGATGCAGTTGGCTGATATCATGGAGGAGGATGATGACCCCACTGATGGCACCACTGGTGTCATGGATCGGTGAGGCGATCATCATGATGGCTTTCTGGGGAGTCAGGTTCGCTGTTTGGGTAACCACCGCGTCTTCCGCCATCACCCGCTCGTAAACCCAAGGAAGATCAGCGAGGACCACCGCATCACTCAACTTGGCACCGCTGGAATGAACGTATTCATCCTTGAGCCAACGCCTAGCTGGGGCATTGGCCAAGAGAATTCTGCCCTCGGAGTCGACGGCAAGCACACCCTCGCTGATACTAAAAATCATCCGTTCAAATTTGCTCTTCTCTTGGTAAAGGGCATCGATGGTATTCTGCAGACGACTGGCCAGATAATTGAAGGACCGACCCAGCTGTCCGATCTCATCCTCCTGCTCCACCGAAACCCGCCGACTAAAATCTCCTTCAGCCATGCCCAACGCTGCTTTGTGCATCTCACGGAGGGGAGAGGAGATAGTCCTGAATAAATACAGCCCCAAGGCAAAGGCAAGAATCACCGCCAAAAGGGTAGTCAGGTACAAATACCGTTTTACTTGATTGATGGTCTGGGATACACCCCGCACAGGCGAATGGAGGAAAACGGCGCCGACCACTGTATCGGAGCTCGCGTTGACAACGGGCAAGCCGATCATGAGCATCGGCTCGGAAAAGTAACTGGATTGTCCCTTGTATCTGATCAGTCTGCCCCGAAGGACTTCCTGAAGATCGTCACTGCTGAGACGAAACCCCTCCAAACTAACACCGTCCTGGCTCGCTGCGATGATCAACCCTTGGCGGTCCACTACCCAAACGCTCGCGTCGATCAGGCTCTCCATAGTCCGGAGCACATTGAGAATGGAGGGATCAAAGGTGGTTCTCAGCAAAACTTGCCCCACCACCTGAACTAGAACCTTACCTTTTTCTATCAATTCCTGTTCTTTTGCGTGAAAAAAGTAACTTGATAACAAATGGGACAATGAGAAGCCCAAGGTTGCAAGGGTCAACAGGATGATGGCCAAATAGGTAAACATGAGCTTTCCGTAAACTGTCTTAAACACCCTCAGGCACCTCGAATTTGTAACCTACTCCCCAAACGGTCTTGATCCACTGCTTACACCCCTCGTCCACTTGCCCAATTTTCTCGCGGATTCGTTTGATGTGGACATCGATGGTGCGACCATCCCCTAGATAGTCATACCCCCACAAGTGCTCCAACAATTCGTCCCGCGTGAATACCCGGTTGGTATTCGACATCAGGAAATACAAAAGCTGGGTCTCCCGAGGGGTCAAACCAACCCGGACCCCACGCACTGTCACCGTGTATTCCTCCATATTCACCTCAATCCCTTGGGCGGACACCGTATTTCGCGGCTTTACCCGCCTCAAGACAGCCTTAGTCCGTTCTAACACCTCCGCCGGGTTGAAGGGCTTCGTCACGTAATCGTCTGTTCCCAACTCAAAACCAAGAATTTTCTCGTAGTCATCGTTCTTGGCCGTTAGCATGATTATGGGAATGTCAATACCTTGATTACGCAGTTGGGTACAAACCTCCCACCCATCTAGTTTAGGCATCATGATATCAAGAATAAGTAGATCCGGATTACTCGAGGAGACTAGTTCAAGGGTCACCTGGCCATCGTAGGCAGACAGGATCTCAAAACCCTCTTTACGGAAATACAAAGATAGGATCTCGTGAACATGGGGATCATCGTCAGCAATTAGGATACTGGTCATGTTGATCGTAACCCGTCACCCTAACAGGTTAACTCTCCTCCCTTCGGATCAGGCCCCGGCCCCTTCCAGAAAAGGGCCACGGGTAATCTTCCTGGTCACTACTGGGAAAGCTTTTGACAGTGGGCGGAGGGAGTCCTCCGCCCATCCTGTTTACGTCAGTTTTAGGATAAACTGGTGGATCCTCTCCAAACCCTCCGCCAGTTTATCCATGGACAAACAGTAGGAAAGTCGCACGTATTCATTGGCTCCGAAGGCGATACCGGGCACAACGGCCACTTTCACCTCTTGCAACAGATACTTGGCAAAGGTCTCGGAACTATCGATAACAGTCCCGTTGAAGCTCTTGCCAAATAGGCCACCAATGTTGGGAAAAGCGTAAAAGGCCCCTTCCGGCATCTGACAACTAACCCCAGGAAGCTGGTTGAGTTTTTCCAGCATAAAGTCCCTACGCCGGGAAAACTCTTTGCGCATCTGTTCCACCGGGGCCTGGGGACCAGTCAAAGCCACCACCGCCGCATATTGGGCAATGGAGGTCGGGTTCGAGGTGCTATGGCTCTGTAAATTGACCATCGCCTTGATAATCTCCACCGGGCCCACGGCCCACCCGATCCGCCACCCAGTCATCGCGTAGGTCTTCGACACTCCGTTTATAAGCACAGTCCGCGCTTTGAGCTCATCACCTAAGGTGGGAAAACTGACATGCTTTGCTGTGCCGTAGATTAGTTTATCGTAAATCTCGTCGGAGATCACCAACAGATCGTGCTTAAGAGCCAACTCCCCCACCGCCACGAGGAAGTCCCGGTCCAGTACAATCCCGCTGGGGTTCGAGGGGCTATTCACAATGATCGCCCGCGTCCGGGAGGTAATGGCGGCTTCAATGTCCTCAAGGGATGGTTTGAGGGTATGATCGCGGGGCGCCACCACTACCGGCACGGCACCGGCTAACTTAATCTGTTCCAAGTAGCTCACCCAGTAGGGCGCCATAAGGATTACTTCATCCCCCTGATCGCAGATGACCTGGAAAAGGTTGTATAGACTATGTTTTGCCCCGCAAGAGATAATCACCTGGTCAGGTTCGTACTTTACTTGATAATCCTCTTCTAGCCTTGCACAAACGGCTTCCTTAAGCTCTAGGGTGCCACCCGCTGGGGTATACCGGGTATACCCCCTATCCAGGGCCGCAACGGCCGCCTCCCTGATGTGCTGGGGTGTATCAAAGTCGGGTTCCCCAGCTCCAAAGCCGATCACGTTGTGACCAGCCTTAATCATGGATTTCGCTAAAGCATCAACACTCAAAGTGGCGGATGGGGATATGTTCCTTGCTCGACTCGATATTCTCATCATGCGGTCCTCATTACAGTCACCGACGGCAACTGTAACTCCTCCTCTCCCTTACTAAACCAGACTCATATTGTCTATTAGTCTTGTTGTACCAACTTTTGCGGCAATGATCAAGAGGTGATTTGCTTCCACGCGGGTCACGGGGGTAAAGCTGTCCGGTGAAACCACCGCCACATAGTCCAGGGTGATTAGAGGATGCTGTAACACTTCTTTTATCCTGGCTGTAATCACGTCAGGATCCTGTTCCCCCGCCTGCCAAAGGTGGCGCCCCGCCTGAAGGCCCTGGTGCAATAAGGTGGCCGCGGCCCGTTCCTCTGCATTTAGATAGATATTTCGGCTGCTGGCCGCCAGTCCATCGGCCTCCCGGATGGTGGGACAAGTCTTGATGGTCACATCCACGTTCAGGTCGCGGACCATGCGCTTGAGCACCGCTGCCTGTTGGGCATCCTTCTGACCAAAATAGGCACAATGGGGCTGAACGATGTTAAACAGCTTCAACACCACGGTGGCTACTCCGCGGAAATGTCCAGGACGTACCGCTCCTTCGAACACTTCGCTCAGTCCCGTCACCTCCACGTAGGTGCTGAATCCATCCCCGTACATCTCTTCCGCATCAGGAGCAAAGACTGCATCCACATTTTCTGCCCTGAGCAGATTCAGGTCCCGTTCCATATCGCGGGGATACCGCGCAAAGTCTTCGTTGGGACCAAACTGGGTGGGATTCACAAAAATACTCACCACGACCACATCATTTTCTTGGCGCGCCTGGCGAACCAGGCTCAGGTGACCTTCATGTAGATAACCCATAGTGGGCACCAAGGCTACCCGTCCTTGGGCGCCCTTTCGGTATTCCCGCATTTCTCGAATCGTCTCACAGATCTTCAAGTGGCCCAATCCCCCTAACGACCAAAGGTTCCTTCCTCGACTTCTTCTTTATACTGCTGCAGACTACTGCGGATCACTGCCGCAAGATTTGCGTACTGTCGGGCATGCTTCGGGACGAAATCCTCCTGCATCCCTAACAAGTCGGTGATGACCTGTACTTGACCGTCGCAGTCGGGACCGGCGGCAATACCGATGGTGGGGATGCTTACGGCGGCTGTAATCTTGGCGGCCAAATCGTGGGGGATGCCCTCGAGGACAATGGAAAAGGCACCGCTGGCCTCAATGGCCTTGGCATCCTCCAAGAGCTTCTGGGCCTGTTCGGCAGTCTTCCCTTGGATCCGGTAGCCCCCTTGCTGGTTCACCGATTGGGGCAACAAACCGATATGCCCCATCACAGGGATCCCGACCCCAACCAGGCGTCGGACGATTCCGGCCACCTCCTGACCACCTTCCAGCTTGACCGCTTGGCAACCGCCCTCCTGCAATAGGCGCCCTGCGTTATGGAGCGCTGCCTCCTCGGTGGCGTAGGTCATAAAGGGGAGATCCGCTACTACAAGGGCATGCTTGGTTGCCCGCGTCACAGCCTTAGTATGGTGGATCATATCCGCAATGGTAACCGGCACCGTGTTGGAAAGACCCAGGTAAGTGTTGCCCACACTATCACCTACCAGGATCAGGGGTATCCCCACAGAATCGACGATCTTGGCGATCAGGGCATCGTATGCGGTGACCATCGCAATCTTTTGCTTTCCCTTCATGTTTCGAATATCCAGTGTAGTGACTGCCATAACTACGATACCTCCTTCGGTCGATTCTGTTCATCTAATAGAATGATTTTGGGTTTATGATCGGCTACCATCGCCTCATCAATCCAGGTGTAGGACATAATGATGACCAAGTCATTGGGAAAAATCAGCCGGGCGGCGGCTCCGTTCAGCTGGATGCAGCCACTGCCCCGGGACCCTGGAATTACATAGGTCTCCAGGCGCGCCCCATTGGTCACATCTACCACTTGCACCTTTTCCCATGGTACCAGATCCGCCAATTCCATCAGTTCTTCATCGATAGTAATACTACCTTCGTAATCGACGTTGGCGTCTGTTACCCGGGCCCGGTGCAATTTACTTTTCAACACATTCCGCATGCTTCATCCCTCCTGCTGGGCAAAGATCTCCTTCAACCTCTGATAGTTGTCTCCTGTTAGGGTACCCTTCGCCTTTGCAACCTCCAGTGTCAGTTCACCTAGGGTTACGTAAAGTTTCAGTAGGTCCGCTTCGCCCAATTGCGTCAAGTATTCCAAATGTGCCCTCACTGTTCCCCCATCGCCCCTGGCGATGGGGCCACTCAAGGCCGCTTTGGTACCCACCCGCCCGATGTTTTCCCAGGTGGCTTGCACCAAGGGAGACAAAGCCCGCAGTCCCTCTTCCTCGGAATATCCCAATGAGGAAAAGAGTCCCACCGCGGCATCAAGCAAGGCGACCAAATAGTTTGAGGCCAGTACTCCACAGATGTGATACAACACCCGTCTATCCCCAGCTACATGCAAGGCTCCCCGTCCCAACGTCTGGGCCAAGGTATCTAGGGCCTCAAGAAGGGACTCCTCATCACTTTCGATGCCGAAGAAAGAGTGACCCAGGCGAGAACGGCTCAACTTTCGACTAGGAAAGCTATTCAAGGGATGAAAGGCTCCCCGCCGACCACCGGCCTCGGCCACCGGTTTCAACACCTCAAGGCTATGGGCCCCGCTGCAATGGATGGCAATGTGTCCCTTACGCCAGGGAAGGGCCTGGGAAAGGAGCAGGATTTGGTCATCGGGCACCGTCAAGAACACGGTCCGGCACCGCTCCACCAGTTCCGCCGGGGAACAGGCAATACCGGCCTTCAACCCTTCGATCAGTTCCCTGGCCCGGGCGTTGGTACGGCTGGCCACGGCCGCTGGACCTAAACCAGCTCTCCGCAGAGCATAGGCCAGACCAGTCCCCACCGCTCCAGCACCGATAATCCCCACATCGCCAAAGTAGCTGGCCAATTCGCTACTCTGCATTCCAACACCCCCTAACAAAAAAACCTGCAGTCTGACCGCAGGTTTACTCCACTAATCAATATCAGCAAGCACCGTCTCGGTCATCTGATCCAAGCGGTAAAGGATGATGTGAACCCGAAGATGTCTGCACTTCGGGGTTTTTTCGTTTTTATGATACAGCATATGCTACTTTTCGGCAAGTAGATCTTGTAGACGATCGATGATCTTCTTAGCCAATTCTCCCTTGTCCATCAAGGGCCAATGCTCCGTAGCCCCGGAGCGGTCCATGATGACCACCTGATTGGTATCGGCCTCAAAGCCCCGGTCCGGCAGACCTACGAGATTACCCACGATCAGGTCCAAGTTTTTCTTCACCAGCTTCGCTTCCATGGCCGGTAGCAAGTCTTCGGTCTCCGCGGCAAAGCCGATCTTAACGAAATCTCCGTTGGTGGTGGCCAGTATATCAGGATTCTGGACCAGATGCAAGGTCAACCGCTCCTGTTTCTTGTGTTTGCTGCTGGCCACATTCTCCACCCGGTAATCTGCCACCGCCGCGGACATGATCAGGGCATCACAGCCTTCCACGTGTCTTTTTACCGCGGCGTCCATCTCCAAGGCTGTCTCCACCGGGACAAACTCCACCCCCAACGGCGGCTTCAGTTCTGTGGGGCCGGAGATGAGTATCACCTGCGCCCCACGGTTACGCGCTTCCCTGGCCAAGTGAAAACCGGTCTTACCGGAGGAACGGTTCCCCAAGAACCGTACCGGATCGATGGGTTCCCTATTACCACCGGCGGTAACTACAATCTTGCGACCAGCCAAGGGGCCACCTTGTCCCAAGACGTAATGGGCAGCATCCACGATCTCGTCCACAGGCGCCAAACGGCCTTGTCCAATCAAGCCGCAAGCCAACCGCCCATAGCCCGGTTCCACAAAGTGGAATCCCCTTGCCTTGAGTTTCTCAACATTTTCTTGGGTTACCGGGTTGGTCCACATGTTAGTGTTCATGGCCGGGGCAATCAACACCGGAGCCTGCGAAGCCAAGACCGTACAGGACAATAGATCATCGGCCAATCCACAGGCTAGTTTCGCAATACAGTTGGCTGTGGCAGGGGCAATCAGGATCAGATCCGCCCCCTGGGCCAGCGAAACGTGCTCCACGTTATAGTTCTCCGGTAGGGCAAACATATCGATGTGTACTTTATTATTGGCTATGTTCTGCAGAGTGATGGGCCCGATGAATTCCAAAGCCGCCTTGGTCATAATCACATCAACGGTGGCACCGGCCTTCACCAAGTCACTGCAGATCTGAGCCGCTTTATAGGCTGCGATACCTCCAGTGATCCCCAAGACAATTCTTTTGCCCCGCATATGCTACCACCCATTCAGTTTGGCAATTATGTGAAGTCCCTTCAGGGTCAATTCCGGGTCATAGATGAACCTTCCCTCGAACTCCTCAACCAGCACACCACCTTGCCCCCCGGTGAAGATCACGGTGGGTTCCGCTTTCAGTTCCTCGGCGATGCGCTTAATCAAATGCTCAACTAGACCCATGTAGCCAAAGACGATCCCCGACTGAATACACTCCTCGGTATTCCGACCGATGGCCCGGACCGGTCGTTTGAGCTCCACCCGTTTCAATTTGGCGGTCCGCGCCACTATGGCATCGGCCACCATATTCAGGCCCGGCGCAATGGCCCCACCAATATATTCCGCCTGGTCGGTAACCACATCGAAGCTGATGGCGGTTCCGCAGTCCACCACCACCGCAGGTGTGGAATAATAATGGTAAGTGGCCACTGCATTCACGATCCGGTCAGCACCCACCTCCCGGGGATTGTCTCCGCGGATCTTGATACCACTTTTCACCCCGGGGCCCACCACCAAAGAATCCACTTGCCACAGGCGCTGCACCGCCTCGGAAACCAGAGAAGTCACGTTGGGCACCACGCTACTGATTACACAACCATGGATAGCCTCAGGGGATGCCAGTTCCTGCCAGAGAGACTTAAGAATGAACCTGTACTCGTCCACGGTCCGATCCGGACGAGTGGCGATCCGCCAAGTCCTAATCAGCCTGTCCTCCTTGAAAGCCCCGATGGTAATATTCGTATTTCCCACATCGATTGTCAGCAACACGGAAGGACTCCTCCTTTACTGCAGTTATCATATCACACCGGGATCCCAGTGCCAAGATATAGAAGGAAAACTGGCCCAGGACGTTGAAATACAATTGATTGTAGTTGCTTCCCAACATCAGCAGGAGTTATGGCACTCCAGGATACTCTGGGGGTGGCGGCTAAGACAAGACAATAGGTTCAAGGTATGGCAGAAGGGGAACTGCTGCTCATCTGCGAGGTTACTTCCCGTCGACTAAAATTCTGGACTACGTGGAAAAACCACCGATGTCTGATTGGGATCCAGTTATCCTTTGGAAGACGTAAAACTGCCCTTTGTTTTGATGCGCGGTATACTATACCGTGCAGGAAGCTACAGCGACGTGACTGTTTTAGAACAATCGCAGCGAAGGAGGGAACCCGGGAAAAACCGCTACGTTCAAGACTCCACCAAGGTGGCCAGCGGTCAAAATCCCGGTGATCAGGGTGTTCTACACACTGTACAGACTGTTTTGGTCTTTGATTTTCAGGATCAGATTTCGCTGGGAAATTGTGGGAAGAGAAAATATCCCCAAGGCAGGACCCTTCATTCTAGCACCTAATCACGTCACTTTCTACGATTCCATCTTTGTGTTCATCGCCTGCCCCCGTCGGGTTCATTTCATGGCGAAGCAAGAGTTGTTCGAAGGGTATTTTTCGCGTCTGCTTATGACGAAGCTAGGCGGTTTTCCGGTACGACGGGGAACCAGTGATCGAAGAGCAATCTCCACCGCCATCTCCCTGTTGAAAGAAGGCAAGGTGGTGGGGATCTTCTTCGAGGGTGAGCGATCCAACGATTTTAATGTGTATAAACCCCTGTCTGGAGCCGCGATGCTTTCCACAAGCCTGGGGGTACCGATTATCCCCTGCGCCATCGTCCCCGAGGCCCGCAAGCTCCGTGTGGCCTTTGGCCGCCCCATACTCCGTGAAAAGCCCGCGGATCCAGCGAAAAAGTCAGAGGTCTATGACCAAGTCAACCGGGAACTGATTGATGCTGTGCTGGAATTGGGTGCGGGAAAACTCCACTACGTGGACGAATATATTCAACCGAGAACCTGAACCTGCTACGCGCCAAGGAAAACCGGAGAATTGTCTCTTGCACCGGTTCTCAGTACAACAACTCATCCACCCCACTGCCGATACCTTTCTTGGCCGCCCACGAAAGTAAGAGCTGCAGAATAATCAGGATTAAGCACCACAAGGTCCGCATCGAGCCCCGGTTCGAGCCGTCCCTTGCGGGTAAGTTTTAGGCGTTTCGCCGGAGTACTGGTCGCCATCTGCACCGCTTGTACCAAGGGAATGCCCACTTCTTCCACCGCAAACTGCAAACACCGGTTGAGACCACTGGCGCTTCCGGCCAGGACATCAGGACGCCCCGCCAAAGTAGCCCGGAAACCTCGCAGTTCAATCTCCTGACCAAACCCCCGATAAATCCCATCGGGAAGCCCCGTGAGGGGGGCACTATCACTGACCAGGATCAGCCAATCGGGCCCTTTAAACTTGTACAACAGCTCCACCGCTGCCCGGTGCAAATGATGGCCATCGGAGATAACCTCCAGATATACATGGTCTGAATTCAGAAAGGCCCCGATCACGCCCGGGTCCCGTTTCTTGAAATCGGGAACGGCATTGAAGGCATGGACCAGATGATCCGCTCCAGCATTGATGGCTTCTTTGGCCACTTCATAGCTGGGTTGGCAATGTCCCAAGGCTGGGACAATCTCCCGGCGGACGCACTCCCGGATGAAGTCCATTGCCCCGGGCAACTCTGGGGCAATCAAAACGATCCGTAAAACATCCCCACAGGTATCAAATAGGGGTAGATACTCCGCAGGAAGAGGATCCCGCACATGTTCTAGGGCCTGGGCCCCCCGGTAGACCGGGTTCATGTAGGGAGCTTCAAAGTAAATGCCCAGTACATTCGCACCGTTGTGGGCCTGTCCTTGAATCCACCGAACCAATTCTGCCCTTTCGTACATGGTCTTAAGATCAGTGGCGGACAGGGTAGGCAAAAAGGCAGTAACACCAAGGCTCACCATGTGCTGCGCTAGATCGAGAAACTGCTGTCTGTCCATGGTCTCCACATCGATCCCCCCATAGCCATGGGTATGAAGATCGATTAACCCCGGCAACACCAAACGGTCTGCGACATCGATCACCTCTGCACCCATAGGGGGTTGAAGCTCCTCCATCGGGCCCACGGCAGTGATCTGGCCCGCAGCAAAAGCCACATATCCCGGTTCGATCAACTTCCGGGGCGTAACCACCCTACCGTTAATCAAATAGGTAATCTGGGACACTTTATAGCACCCCCGTCTTCCGAGCCCGTTTTTCCACCTGATAACCGGCCACCATCAACAGAATCATCGATACGAGGACCGAACCCATGGACAGTAAGAAGGCTCCGGCAAAGCCCAGAAAGAAGGTTCCGACCTGTATCCAATGCCAGATCCGAAAACCCAGGTAAATGATACCGATTTCCGTCAAAGTACTGGCCACACTCACCAAAGTAATTAGGCGACGGAGATCCTCCTGGATCTGCTTATTCAGCACCAAGTTCACCACATAGGTACCGCCGTAAAACATCACCAAAGGCGCGGCCAACCAGAGTAGCAAAAGCTGAACCACATAGAAGAACAGGCCCGTACCAGGCACGGCATATTCCACCCGCAAGGTCGGCCACTGGTCCTTTGTGGACCCGGTGAAAAGATAGTGATCCAAGGTGCCCTTGGTCTCCAGGTCATACTCAAACTCCTCCGGATCAACACCACTCAACTCCCAGCCGATCGCGGTATCGATGGTCACCTTGAACTCCACCTCCGAGGCATAGCCGGCAAAGAGGCTCACGATCTCCCCCAGGGGCAACTGGTAGACGATCTTGCCCTCTTCCTTATCTGGGCTAGCGTACAAGGCGCCGCTGTTTTCGGCCTCGATGGCCACTTTAGTCATCTCTCGTCCAAGGATCTGTTCTACCGCATCGAGGTCGGCCACCACCTGATCCTTCTCCATCGTTTCGGGATAGACCACCTCAAAAACCAAGTTCGGATAGGTGTCAATGGTAAGCTTAATGGACTCCGCAACCACCACCGATGGGCCTAGCAGCAGAAAGACGATCACACCGAGCAGCACCCAGCGTTTAGCATCAAACATAGTCATCCCCCTAATCCTTCATGGAACTTAGCACCAGGGCCAAATCCAAGGCAAGTTCCTCAATCTCACGCAATTTGGTTATAAGCACCTGACGTTCCTGTTCTCTTATCCTAAGCCGCAGACCTTGATCCAACTCATGAAAACACCGGCCCGCTAGCTCCAATGCATCGTTTATGCGGTTCACCGCGGTGTTTTGCTGAGTTACAATGCGGGGACTTTCCTTCTGGAATCTGGGCTTCTTAAAGATCTCAATGGGACGCACTTTCTGGATCGCTTCCAACGGTGTAAGTTTCGGATGTGAGATGAGTAGATCACAGGCTTTGGACAAATCACTGTGGGAAACGCTATGGGCTTCAGCCAGATCCAACAGTTCATCTTGCAGCTGTGGGTTACCCAATTTCTTTGCGGTACGCCGAGCCACCGCCAGGTGAGCCAAAGTCAAGATACTGGTTCCCCGGCGGAAATTGTCGACGATAGCCTGCTGATGCCGCTCACTAGCCTCCAAGATTAGCAGCCAGTTGAGCATTGTGGGGCGGGGAATACCCAGTTGTGCCGCCACGGCCCGCTTGGAAAGACCTGTCTGATCCAGATACTGCATAATCCATACCGCCCGCTCCAAGGGATCTAGGTCGCAACGCTGTTCATTTTCCACCAACTGAAGACTGGTGGCGTCCACTATTTTCTGGGCCACCACACATTGAATGTTCTCAAAGCTCAGCAACTGACAAGCCCGCAATCTTCTTTCTCCGGCCAGGAGACGGTACGTCCCCTCAGGGGTGCGACACACGGTGATCGGGTGCAGAAGGCCCACCTGGGCAATAGAATCAGCTAAACTTCGGATACTCTCCTGGTTGATCTTCCGTCTTACTTGTCTTTCGGGTATTTCGATTTGTGCAATCGGCACTTCCAATACCTGCATATCTGCATTGGACCAACCAAGTGGTCGGCCCCCTAACACCGCCCTTCATTCCGGAAAGTGATTCAAAGGATACTACCTACGCCCCATCGGAAATCTTCGCCAGAAACGTTGCCACCATCCTGGCTTCTCCCCAAAGCCCGGCAGCGGATCAGGGATCCGGATTTGGACACCCTCCATTGCCGCGGCAGGATGTGTGGACAGCAACATCGTACAGTAATCCCCGGGCAGGTGCTCCTCAAGGACCCGTTGGACTTGAGGAAGATTACTTCCCCGGTGACCCTTGGCATGGTGCATGTCGGATGCAATGAAGTGAACCAACCGGGCTTCAAGCAAGGACCAAGTCCGCAACTGAACCTCTTCGCCGAAAACACCCAGGAGGCTACCACTATTCACTTGCAGTAAGACCCCCTGCTCCACCAAACGATACAGAAGAGGTGGTCTTTGACACAGGGCTATACTCCGCTCCGGGTGGGCAATGATGGGAACAACACCCTTGACCATTACTTGAAAAACCACTTCCTCGAAACAGGGTGGAACCTGATGCGAAGGCAATTCCAGGAGCAAATATGCCCCCCGCCCGCCGATCGTCAACGGACTAAAATCGCTGATGGTCAAAAGTCCGCTATCCAACTCCACCTCAAAGCCCAGCTGTAGGGCAAGATCTAGCCCTTGGTCTTGGGCCTCTTTGGTCAATTGTTGAAAGACTTCCTGCGCAGACGCAACAAAGCTTAACCAATCGTCCTTGTATCGAAAATGGGGTGTGGCCACGAGGCCTCGGATCCCCCCCACCCTAGCCTCCCGCAGCATGGCCACAGCCTCCGTATAGTCCTTCGCCCCATCATCCACCCCGGGTAACACATGGGTATGCAGATCGATGAACTTCATCGAGACGATTCCTCGCCAGAGTCGGAGGAGTAGTAGTAATAGTAATAGTAGTAGTTGCCCTTGGTCACCGGGACGTTATTCAAGACCGCGCCGATGATGTTCGCTTTGGCATTGTCCAAGGCCGCCTTGGCATCCTTGGCCACCTGATATTGGGTGTGTCCGGCGCTAACCACCAGCAGCACCCCGTCCACGATAGCAGATAGGACCACCGCGTCGGCCACCGGTAACACCGGGGGGCTGTCTACCAAGACGATATCGGCTCGCTCCTTCAACTGCTCCAACAACGTCCTCATCCCCGCCGACCCCAAAAGTTCCGAAGGATTGGGCGGCACAGGGCCAGAATTGAGGAGCAAGAGATTGGGAACCCCCGTCTTCTGTAGTGCTTCGTCAACGGTCTTCTGCCCCAGAAGAACAGTGGTTACCCCCACCCGATTGTGTCCACCGCAGAGGCGATGGAGGGTGGGTTTGCGCAGGTCACAACCCAGCAGGATTACTTTCTTCCCGCTTTGGGCCATCACCACCCCCAAGTTGAAAAGGGTGGTGGACTTCCCCTCCTCGGGACTAGCACTGGTAATCAACAGTGTTCTCAGTTCCCGATCAATACTGGCAAATTGAATATTGCTGCGCAGAAGCCGGTAAGCCTCCGCCACCGGCGACTTAGCGTCCATCTGAGTGATGGCACTGATTCCTTCTCTTTCCAACTTGCTCACATCCCAACTGAATCACATACTGCGTTTTACCGAACTGCTTCGCACACTTCTGCGCTTTCGGTACTTCCGGGACCGCTTTGATTCCTCAAAGTTTGGGATCATCCCGAGAACCGGTATACCCAAGACCTGTTCCACCTGCTCTGCGGTCTTGAGAGTGGTATCCACATAGTCCAGTAAGAAGGCAAGACCACAACCAGCAAATAACCCCAACATACCGGAAATGGCAAGGTTCAGTTTCTTTCTGGGCTTGATGGGCGTGCGGGGCACCACCGCCTCATCAATTACCTGTACATTAGCCGATTTCATTGCTTCGCTGATCCGAATCTCTTCATACCTGGTCAGCAGGAGGATGTACAATTGCTCAGTAACACTGAGATTCCGGGTCAGCCGTTGCACAACCATTTCCGTATTGGGCAGCTCACCCATCGACTGCTCCTTTTCCTCGATCAATTTCTGTAAGGTATCTAGCCTGGCTTCTAATGCGATTAGTTCAATCTGCGATGCCACAAAATCCTGCAGAGCCCTCTGGTAAACGGGATTGGTGGCCTGGGCTTCGTCATCCATCACTTCCTGAAGCACCGCCAACATCTGCTGTTTTACCTGCTCTATCTGCGCTTCCACCGCAATCACTTGGGGGTGAGCACCGGTATACTTCTGCCTCAGCGCCGCCAGTTCGATTTCCAACCGGGCCAAATCGCTGCGGTACTGGGTCAGCAGAGGATTATCGGTCACCGAACGGGAGACCATCAGTGTGCGGTCCTGCTGAGTTAGTTGTTCCTCCAGCTTCACCATCCGAGTCCGGGCTTCGCTGATCTGCACCAGAGTCTCCGCCATCATTTTGTCCAAGGCACTGAGCTCTGAAACCAGGGATGCACCCTCCTGGGTAGGAGCGATCACCTTATATTCCGTACGATAGGCATTTAGAGCCTCTTCCGCCTCGATCAGCTCCTGTTGAACAATTTCCAGTTGTTCTTCGATGAACAACCTAGCGTTCCTTGCCTCCTCCTGATTGGCCAGCTGATTCAACTCAATAAAGGCCTCCACCATGGTGTTGGCCACCTTCGCGGCAAACTGGGGATCCGTGGACTGAACGCTAATCCGAATGGCGTCTGTCCCTTGGATGGGTGCCACACTGATCTGATTCTTAAAGTGGATAAATTCTAGGGAATGGGGATCGCTCTCCACCCCCAGCTTTCGAGCCACCATCTGAGCCAGCTGCCGGCTTTTCAGGATCTCGATATAATTTTGTACCGGGTTCTTACCCGAGAGGGCCCCCGCGTCAAGGAAGGGCATGTCCAACTGATTGTTGGTGTCCCGGATTAAGAGCGTTGTGGTGGCCTCATAGACCGGTACAGTCAATTCGCTGACCACATAACTGCTCACCAGGGCCGTAAATAGCAGGATGATGATAATTTCTTTACGATTGACGATTATCCGCCAGTAATCAATAAGCTCCAGCTCCAACTGTGCTCCCCCCCTTACCATCCAGTAACCAGATCCTTGAACAGTTTTACACCGGTGAGAAACTCGAAAATCTTGCTCCAATCGGGGGATGTAGTCTCCGGTACATAAATGATGTCTCCGCCGACGACCAAGGGATTCGTCTTCTTTACATCGCCTTCAAAGAGCAGTTTATCGCCGAGGGAAGCCTCTCCCACTTGGGAGATGTCCGCCCCCCGGTATATCCCCACGGACTCCAGAGCCGCCCGTTCGGTGGGACCACCGGCCATGGCAATAACATCCATCACCCGGGTCTCAGGTCCGATAGCGTACATACCTGGTCGCTGCACCTGCCCCAACACCACCACTTCCCTCTTCGCCTCAGGAACGAAGATGACATCGCCCTCGAAAACAGGATAGTTGGTATCCATAGCCAGTTGATGGGTCAAAGCATGGAAGTCCACCTGGAGCACCAGATCCTGATTGCCTTCCTGCCGGGTGATGGTAATCTGCTCCAAGCTAGCACCGGGCAAGACACCGCCGGCCAAGCCGATGGCATCAAGTAGTCGCGAGCCCGGAGGCAACATATAAGCACCGGGGCTCCGCACCTGTCCCAGGACCAATACATTACGGACCCGCGGGATGTAGATCACGTCACCGGGGAAGACCCGCACTTCGTCCCCTTCCAGTCTGTACAGGGACAACAAATCATACACATGGACCATTGAACCATCGGCCCGGGTCAGGGTAATGCTCTGGGTGTTAGCTTGATCGGTAACACCGCCTGCCAAAGCGATAATATCCACCAACCGGTTGTTCATACCTATGGGATACGCCCCGGGGCTACGTACTTCTCCGAAAACTAGAACCTGTTGGGTGTGTACAGGAACATACACCACAGAACCTGGCTCCACAGACGGGCTCTCCAATACGCCCGAAACCACCTCGTTCAAGCTGAAGATCCGTTCTCCCGCTTCATCTCCTACGATGATCCTCCCCTGATCAGCATCCTCCCGCAGCCCTCCTGCTTTTGCAATTACATCAAGGAGGGTATCACCGGGATAAAGCGGGTATTGACCGGGTCTAGTCACAGCGCCCAACACCGATACCTGCCGCCGAACCAGCGGGATATACACCAAGTCTCCCGGATAGATCAACAGGTTGTCGCTGCTTTCCGGCCGATGGAGCACTGTCTGCAAGTCAACCACCATGCGCTGCAACTCATCGGCATCCCTGCGCACCACAATGGCTTCACCCAAGTCTTCTGTGGATAAGCCACCGGCTTTGGTAATCAAGTTGAACAGGCGATCTCCCGCTTTCACCGGGAAGCTGCCTGGATTGCGAACCTCTCCGAGAATCAGTGCTTCATGTTCCCCTTCGGGCACAATCAAGACGTCGCCGCCCCGTACCTCGATGTTCGTTGTCAAGTCGTAATCCTTGCGAATCCGATCGAGGTCGATATGGTAAATCAGAATATCCTTTTCGCCCTGGCGTACCAAGGTGATACTGGTCGGATCCGCTTGCGGCGTAATGTCTTTAGCTAGGGCCAATACATCGAGGACCTTGGCGCCCGGCTCCACAAGGTAATAACCAGGACTATTCACCTCACCCAGCACCAATACCTGGCGATTAGCCCGAGGCACAATGACGACATCTCCACCCGTAACCCTGGGATTCTCTTGGCTGGCATCTTCCATGGCCCGCTGCACCGCCACCTGCACGGTCTGGTCTTCCCGACTGAGCAACACCTGGGAAAGATCCGCATTGGCCGTAGGCCCTCCGGCCAGACCAAGGAGATCCAGGAGAGTATCACCTGCTTCAACGAGATAGGCCCCAGGGCGGTTCACTTCGCCAAGGACCAACACCTTCCGATTGGCCCGGGGGACAATGACTACGTCGCCGCCTACAAGCTTCGGATTGTCCTTGCCAGCCTCTTGCATAGCCTCGGTGACGACCACCTCTATGGTCTCGTCTCCCCGATTAAGCAAGACCTGATCAAGATCCGCATCGGCCGTGGGTCCTCCGGCCAGACCAAGAAGATCCAGGAGGCGGTCTCCATCTTCAATAACATAGACTCCCGGGCGATTTACTTCGCCAAGGACCAACACCTTCCGGTTGGCCCGGGGGACAATTACTACGTCGCCGCCTACAAGCTTCGGATTGTCCTTGCCAGCTTCTTGCATGATCTCGTTGACAGCCACTTGCGTGGTCTGGTCATCCCGACTAAGCAAGACTTGGGCAAGATCCGCATCGACCGTTGGTCCTCCCGCTCGACCAAGGAGATCCAGCAGGGTATCTCCCTCGTCAATAACATACGTACCCGGTTGCCTGACTTCGCCGAGGACCAACACCTTCCGATTGGCCCGCGGTACAAAGACCACATCTCCACCCACTAGCCTCGGGTTATCTTGGCTAGGATCCTGCATGGCCAAGTCTACAGCCACCTGGGTCGTTCGGTCCTCACGACTGAGAAGGAGCTGGGATGGATCGGCATCCTCCGTAAGACCTTGGGCCAAACCAATCAGGTCCAAGAGAGTATCACCTTCATCAATGAAATAGGCTCCCGGACGATTGACTTCCCCTAGGATCAACACCTTCCGGTTGGCCCGAGCCACAAAGATCACATCCCCACCAGTCAGTTGCGGATTATCCTTGCTGGGATTCTGCATCGCCAGGTTCACCGCTACCTGCAGGGTATCCTCGCCGCGGCTGAGGAACACCTGGGAAGGATCCGCATCCCCCGTAAGACCTTGGGCCAAACCAATCAAATCCAGAAGGGTATCCCCCTCATCAATGTGATATACTCCTGGGCGATTTACTTCGCCTAACACCAACACCTTCCGATTAGCCTTCGGGACGAAGATCACATCTCCACCCATCAAAGTGGGATTGTCTTTGGTGACGTCCTGCATAGCCAGACTAATATCCACTGGCATGGTCCGGTCCTCCCGACTGAGCAACACCTGCGACAGGTCGGCATCCACGGTCGGTCCCTGGGCTAAAGCAAGCAGATCCAGTAAGGTATCACCTTCTTCGATGAGGTATGCCCCTGGTTGACCTACTTCTCCCAATACGAGCACTTTCCGATTGGCCCGCGGCACGTAAAGGACGTCTCCGGGCTGAATAGACACAAAGTCAACTTTCTCTGCCTGCCCCTGACTGAGGTCTATGGACAATTTTTCATAGACACCTTCAGCAGATTTCCGTAGAATATAGGCCATGGCAAGATCCGCCTCGTCTTGGGGACCACCGGCCTGGGCCAACAACTCGAGGACACCTTGCCCCTCCCGATAGCCAAAGTGCCCAGGACGATTGACCTCGCCCAGCACCAAGACTTCCCGTTCTTCTCGCGGAATGAAAATCAAGTCTTGAGGTGCCAGTTCAATATTTAACGTCTTGTCCTCCAGCACTCGACGAAAATCAATGTTCTGCTGACTACCATCGGCCCTGATGATCCGCACCTGGTCCTCCTTTGCCTCCGGGGTCAAACCGCCGGCCAAACTGATCATATCCAACAACCGGGACTGGCCTGGCCCTAGGGTGTAACGACCAGGGAGGCGCACCTCGCCTAGGATCACCACTTCACGGCTTTCCTTGGGAATGAACAACACATCCCCACCGGAAAGGATATAGTTGTATTGCATATCACCTTGCTCGATCAAAGCCACTAGATCAACGAGTATAGGCTCTCCTCCCTCGGCAAATCGGGTTAGACGTGCCTGGGAAGCGGCAGTGTCCTCTTTCAAGCCACCGGCCAACGCGATGAGGTCCAAAACCGTACTGCCAGATTCGGGAACGAAGTAGCCTGGTCGCTGCACTTCTCCGAGTACCAACACTCCTTGTCGTGCGGCGGGGACATATACTACCTCTCCACCGGTAAATATCCGGGAGGAGCCCTTGTCCGTCAAGTCAAACTGGTAACTTTCATCGGCCACATAGACGTTAATCTGGCCTTGGTCGGCGCGCTCGGTGAGACCTCCCGCCAAAGCCAAAACTTGCAAAAGGTTCAGACCTTGATCATCTGTGATCGGAAATGCGCCTGGGTTGCGCACTTCACCCAAAACCCATACCTGTTTTTCCTCCATGCGGGGCACATAGATCACGTCGCCCCCTTGGACATACACAGGATTGTCCAGGGTCAAGTCGGTCTCCGTAGGAACGCTAAGTCCCTCCCGGACCCTGCTCACTAAAACCCCCGCAGTGTCCGCATAGAGAGTAAAACCACCGGCCCTGATCACCACTTCCAAGGCGGAAGTCTCGCCCTGTACTGGATAGGCTCCGGGATTCCTCACTTCCCCAAAGACCAACACCTCATTTACCTGTTCGGGCACCACAATGGTCTCTCCACCACTCAACAGGATATTCAGACTGTCTTTGGGGTTTTCCTCAAGGGCTTTTACATCAATCGTCATCAGTTCCTGCCCCTGAGACACCAGGATCGCCCCTGGATTGGCCTGCGGAACTAGGCCTCCTGCCAAGGCAATCACATCCAGCAACATAGCCGGCTGATCTAGGGTGAATCGTCCGGGGTTAGCCACGGCCCCGATGACAGTGACTTGCCGCACATGCCTGGGCACAAAGATAACATCCCCACCCATCAGGGACAGATTGTACTGGTCATTGCCCTCTAGCAGCCTCTCGCCATGGATCTCGTAGGTAACCAGTTGATCCTGTTCCCGTCGGCGGACGGTCACTCCTGCCAAGTCGGCATAGGCCGAAAAGCCACCGGCCTTCCCCAGCACCTCGAGTAGACGATCTCCCGGTTCGATCTTATATACACCGGGATGATTCACTTCTCCGAAGATCACAACTTCATTGTCTGCCCGCTCCACATAAAGCACGGCACCTGGGACCAGGATAGGATTCGCAGGTCCATTGGGATCTGCCTTGGCCCCTGCCAAATCATACTGCTGAGGTTGACTTCCTTC
>DUMW01000060.1 GCA_012839765.1 Bacillota bacterium | reverse complement strand
GTCTGGGGAAACATATCGACGGGCACAACCGTTTGCACTCGGTATCCCCCTTGGCATAAACTTGCAAGATCCCTAGCCAAGGAGGCGGGGTTACAGGATACGTAGATCAGGTGAGGAATCCCGTTTTCCACAAGGGCAGTGATAACCTCCGGGGTGCAACCCCGTCGTGGGGGATCCACCAGGACCAAATCGACTTCTTCCTGTTCAAGGAGGGAGGGGAGGTATGTCTCCACTCGCCCCACCTGGAAATGACAATTGGACACATGATTGTGTTCCGCGTTGCGGATGGCATCCTCAATGGCTGCTGGGTGCTCTTCGATGCCGATTACTTTTTCAACCCGATCGCTTACGAAAATGCCGATGGTTCCCGTTCCGCAGTAGGCGTCCACCAGGGTCTTGGTGGAGGATGGGATTGCCTCCTTTACAATGGTGTACAATCTTTCCGCTTGGTATGGATTCACCTGGAAGAAGGAAGTGGCGGAGACGAGGAATTCGTAGTCGCCGAGCCTTTCTAAAATATGATCCCTTCCCCAAAGGACAAAGGAGTGGTCCCCCAGGATGCGATTAGTCTTTTCCATATTGATGTTCTGCACTACCCCTACCAATTCCGGGATGGCGGTCTTGAGCAAACCGGTCAGCTTCTCGGCCTTTGGCAGAGGCTTCGGCGAGTTTACCACCAGGACAACCAATAGTTCATTGTGGGAGAAGCTGACCCGGGAGATGGCATGGCGCAAGAATCCCTTATGGGTCAGTTCGTCGTAACAACTGATGTTTAGTTGCTCAAGAAACTCAGGCAAAACTTCGACCATTTTGGCGCTGAGGGGGTGTTGGGGAGAACAGTGAACGATGGGTACGATCCGGTGGCTGCCCCTTTCGTAAAAGCCCATGATTACCCGATCGTCGTCCATACCCACAGGATACTGCGCTTTGTTCCGATAGCCCAATGGTGGACTGGGGACGATCGGCTGAAATACTGCCTCGTCCAATTTCAGCCCACCCAGGCGGGTCAGGGCCTTACGAACCTTCTGCGCCTTGTATTCTAGCTGTCCCTCATAGGAAAGGTGGGCCAGCTGGCAACCGCCGCACTGGGGATAGGTGGGACAATGGGGAGCCACCCGTTGGGGCGAGGGGCTGAGGATTTCCCTGATTTCCCCGGTTGCGTATGTTTTCTTCACCAAGGTGATCTCCACTTTGGCTTCTTCACCCGGAAGCAGTCCATCGACAAAGACTACAAGGCCATCTAACCGGCCTACCCCCTGACCGGAGTCGTTGAGATCAGTGGCTGTGAGTCGATGGATTTGTCCAGGTTCAAGGTGCATGGGTTGATTCCTCCTAATTGATCCGCCGCTTCAGCTGATAGGCCAATACCGAGCAGACAAAGGCTTTAACCAAATCCATGAGGATGAAGGGATAAAACCCGATTGCCAGGATCCCGTTAAGGGTTACCGTTTGTCCTAGGTAAAAGTGGAGAATCAATGCCAAGTACGGGATCCCAATTAAATATATTACCAAGATGCCTGCCACCGATGCAACCAAGTAATTGAAGTAGGTGTGGGGCAGCCTTTCTAAGAACAGCCCGACGATGAAGGCTCCAAGGATGAAACCAAGGAGAAAGCCGAAGGTGGGATTGAGTAGGTAACCAAAACCGCCAAAGGGGGGAGAGGCGAAGACCGGAAGGCCAATGAGTCCCAAAAGAACATAAAGCAACATACTGGTTGCACCGAGCTTCTTGCCTAAGACGGCACCGGCGAGGATCGCCACAAAGGGCAGAAGGCTGAAGGGGACAAGGTCCGAACCAAAACGCAGCAACATAGCAGTCACGATAGCGAAGGCCGTAAACAATCCAACTTTGGTGATTTCCAGAGGACTAAAACGCATAGGGCACCTCCAAGGGTTTTGCTGATGTTTATTCTATAGACACGGGGATGGCCTTGTCAACCTAGAAGTGATAACTAGTTGACAAGGCGGATAAAAAGAAATGTTCCTTGCTTCAGGCTATTGAGGAAGGATGCCAACCTTTAGGGTCTATAGAATGTTTGCCCAATGCCCTTTAGTGGGAGTTAGTATCCATCAATCAGACTGAGCAACAGATCGATGGGGGCCTGGGCATCAAGGATCTCCGCCAGGTGTTCGGGACCCCTGATGGGCCTGTTGAGAAAAATCCTTTGGGCCCGCTTCTTCCCCAGTCCGGGAATGCTTTCCAGTTCCGCGATGGATGCCTGGTTGAGCAAGAAGGGAGTCTTGATTCCGGTGATGGAACGATACCCGTGGTCTACAATCTTTACCGTTACCGGTATTCCTAAAGGATGCTGACCCGGGATCCCCACCCGAATGGGGTAGCTACCCAATTGTCGACCGAAGGTGAGGGAGCCTTCCACCGCCTCCAGAATTACCTCTTCCAGGCGGGTGCCCGTGGGATAGAGTTGTTGCAGTAGGGGTTTGTTGATTTCTTCGTTAATGGTCTGCTTGTACTGTTCAAAGTGATACTTGTTTACCTTGGCCGGGGTGTAGCCAGCGATGGGCCGCACCTGACGTACATTGATGCGTCTGAGTAGCAGTCCCTGGTCCCGGATACGCCGTAGGTACTCCAGGTTTAGCGCATAGGTGGCCTTCGTTTCTCCCTTGAGTCCATGGAGTAGGTTCAGGCCTGGTAATAACTTGCACAGACCCTTTTCTCGTATCGCCCCGATCTCATTTACAATCTCGATGGCCCGGAAGGTGAGTTCCGGAGAGGTGCCAATATTGTTTTCTGCCAAGACCTTGGGATCTGTTGATTCCAACCCGAAGGAGGCCACGTCTTGGGGCGTGTTGTGTTTCACGATGGCTTTCAGGATCTCCCTAGCCTCGGGGTGGACTGCAATGGTGGTGGGGTTTACGTTGTCCATGTGCAACATTTTCAGATCCGGTGCCACGGTCCGGATCCCCTCGTAAAGGCCTACGATGGACTGGACGCCAAGGCCATCGCCTCTACTGCCATAGGATAAAAGATCAGTTTGGCATCCAAGGCGGAAGTATCGTGCACCAAACCGGTATAGTGCCTCCACTTCTCGGAGGATATGCTCCACCGGTCGCATGTAACGCAGTTTCTTCAGCCGCTCACTGCAGAAGCTACATCCTTTGTCCCGGGGACATCCTCGGTAGGTTTCCAGTTCACAGACCAGATACGGGAAGCTGGGATGCTGGTGAACCACTTCGGCCCCCAAGACTGCCCAGCGGGCCAGAGATTCTAAATAGGGACTGTCTGGTGTTGTGCCCTGTAATGCTTCGTAGATGTCCTGGGCCGCCGCCTCACCAGTACGATGACTGATGTTAGGCACCGGCATCCCTAACTCCGCCAAGGGACCGGCTAAGAAGGTCAGGGTGTTTTGCTTTGCCAGCAGTTCTCCTAGCTTGCCAAGTTCAGCGATGCTCAGGGGACGTCCGCCCAAGTACCGGCCGGGGACTGGGGTGCCGCAAAAGATGACGACCATTCCCTCTTGTTCCCGGACCCAGTGTTCTAGTTTTGGCCGGACTTGATCGATGGTGTAATACTCTACAGTGGCCTTGGCCTCTTTGCAGGCACCGTAAATGTAACGGATTTGGGGTGCTATGTAGGGCGGGACCCCTAGACAAGATGGCTCATCCACGTATCCGTCAAGGATTGTTACCTTCCGCACAACCGATCCTCCATCTACAGTCTTTTTTTTTCCTAATTTACCATAGAAATGGTTTTTCTACTACAAGACCCGGGAACATGTTGAAGGAGAAAACCCAGGGAAAACTAAATAAGATAAAGAGGAACTGTCTTTGTCCTTTGGAGCAGAACAATCTTTGCGGAGGTGGTGGGGATGACCAAGGAAAAGCTGGTGGTGGTGGGCCAGTATCACAATCTGGTGATGGCGGATTTAGCGAAGGC
>DUMW01000059.1 GCA_012839765.1 Bacillota bacterium | reverse complement strand
TCTATTGCGCACAAGTCTTGCACCGGGGAGGAGCTGGGTACAACGGTTTCCCCACAAGAGGTCCAAATTATCCGTGAATTGGCGCCGGCTTTCCTGATATGAGGATGTAGCGACGAGGGATCAATTCCTGGGGGACAGTAAGGTGGGCTAAGGTTTGGTCAGGGGGAAGGCAAACAGGTGGAGAAAGGTTTTTCCCTGTTCCTCCACCTGTGGATGAGCCCTAGATTTACAACGGTCCTTAGACCCGCCAGGCTACTTTTTCAATGTTACGTTGATGAGAGCATCGAGCTGGCTGAGGGCCTCGTCTAAGCTGATCTCCCGCGTAACGATAGCCCGGGGAATCCAGGTGTCAATGAGATCTCCCACCGGTGTCACACCGTAGGGGCGGGAGAAGGATGTGGGATCAGCAATAATGTTGAATAAGTGGATAATACTGGGCTCCGCCGTAAGCATATCTTGGAAATAGACCTGCACTGCGGCTGTAACCGCGGGGATCCGATCCACCTGGGTCAACAGTACTTGGTTCTCGTAGTTGTAGGAAATAAACTTGAGCCACTCCCAGGTTTCCTCTGGATGCTCGGTGGTTCTGAGCATACTGTTAATCTGAACGGTCAACTCCCCACCGGTATTGGCGCTGGGACCCTGGGCAAAGGGCACGTAATCAAACTCCACACCGGAATTGAACCTGCCCACCGTATGGGGCAGTGTGGAACCAGCCTCATAGGACATCGCGGACACACCCCGCGCAAAGCCCCGCTCATCGTAGAAATGTACCACACCCAGTTCGCTCAGTTCACGGACGAAGTCGAAGGTTACCCGTACGGCCTCATCCAACACCCTACTCTTCTGTGGGAACAGCGGATCATCCAGCCACTGACCTCCACCGTGATGTAGGAAAACCCCCATCCGGGTCCAGGTGGGACGAAGGCTCCAGCCAAAACGGTCGTAGTATCCGTCACCGTCCTCGTCCTTACTCAGCTTGATCGCCAGGCTGCGCAGGTCTTGCCAGGTCCACCCGGCGGCGGGAATGTCGATACCATCTTCCTCGAAATAGATGGTATTCACCGCGGCCCCATAGGTCCACAGACTGTAGGGCAAGCCTACTACCGCCCCGACATAGGGGGACTGCGGCGGCATCACCACATCGGCCCACACCGCAGGTGCATAGGCGTTGAGATCAAAGTCCGGATCCTTGGCGATGAAGGGACGCAGATCCACCACCAGCTCCCCTAAGCCCGGTTGGGCCATGCTGGTGCTGACGGCATCGGGCAGAGTACCGCTCAGGGAAGCCAAAATCAAGTGTTCTTCCAGGCCCGAGGCCAAAACTGCATCAATCATCACTTTGATTCCCGTCTCCTCTTCAAAGCGCCTCGCCATCTCCTTTAACCATTCATCCTGGCCCGAGGTACTGACCCCTAAATGACGAATGGTCACCGCCTGCACCGAAGCGGCCATCCCCAACACAATACACAAAACCAGGATACTAAGTGCCTTTTTCCTCATGTTCTCCATACCTCCTCGAAAGGATGTCTTTTCTTGTAAAGTAACCTTGCCGCCACCCGATCTCTTCGGCAAGCCTGGTAAACTCATCGTTTCCCGTAATACTTCCCAGGTAGACCAAACTGATGAAAATAGATTTTTCGGTGGCCTGCTTCCAGTTGCCATCGCGGGTCTTTTCTTTACCGATCCTGGTGCTATCACTGAGATCCACATTGCCCGCCCCGTCCAGCTTGGTCAGCTGAAAGGTCATGGCCAGGAGGAGCATCTCCAGCAGCTTCTTTCTTATATCGGGATCCGGACAAACAACATAATACCGGGCAGCGCACTCCATGGCCACCGCCTGGTAGCCAAAATCATAGCCACCCCGTTCCGGCAAAACCCCGATAGGGGTCTGTTTGGCCATCCCCTCCAGGACCAGGTCCCTGGCAAACTGATAGAGGTTTTCGTCCTGTGTCAGTTTCGCGGTAAAGGCAAAAAGGGACGCCAGGTAAAAATACCGATGGGTAAAAAGCTCCAAGGCACCGGTATCTCTGTAGGCCTGAACTTCCCCGGGCCTGGTCATCCACCGCACACCGGCCACCAGTTTCGGGGTGTAGGTTTCATTCAACTTTGTGTAGGCAGGATCTCCGGTCTCCTGCTGTAACAACAAAGCCCGGGCCACTGCCTCGAGAAAAAAGGACGTACTGTGATACTTGTCCCGGCAGCCGGGAAAGTCCCCGGCGGGGCCCTGCCGACCAAAGCCCCAGCAAAAGATCCGCCAGCCCAGGTCCACGGCCCCACCGTCGGTGCCCAGCCGCAGCTTCCGCAGCACCCCGGCCTGCACCGCATGGATTCCCTCCCGTTGTTCCTCCACAAACCAATGGTCTATCTTCCCTTGTTCATAGGCAATATTGTAACCGTAGGCTCCGCTGGGAGCGCAATTTGTGCGGATCCGAAGGGGTTTGTAATACGCTTCTAAAAGCAGCGGAGCATTGAGCAACTGCAACAGTGACAACTAGATCCTTCCTCCCAACTGTGACCAACGGCACACACGATCAAAACAGGCTGATATTGTTCTGTTCCGCCCACCACTTGAGGGTGATATACCCTTGCCTCACCCCGATTTGTTCCGCGATCTTGCGATACTCCACCCGGTCGAGGATCTGGGACAAGAAGGTAAGCCCATAGTAAGCCGAGCGCTCCGAGGCCGTCTTCGCCTCGCCTTCCCTAGTCACTTCCTGGCCGATACGGGTACTGTCACTGAAATCCACATTGCCCTTCCCATCTAACTTGGTCAGCTGGTAATTCATGGCCTTCCAGAGCATATCCCTGAGGGCCGCCCGCAGATGGGGATCCCGGCAGACGGTGTAATACCGGCAGGCAGCTTCGATGGCCACCGCCTGGTAGCCAAAATCATAGCCACCCCGTTCGGGCAAGACTCCCTCGGCGGTCTGTTTGGAGATTCCTTCCCAAGCCAGCTCCTCCGCAAGGCTAGCCAATTCCGCATCATTGGTCAGCTCCGCGGTGAAACCAAAGACTGTAGCCAAGAAGAAGTACCGATGGGTGAACCGATCCAAGGCGCCGGTCGCCCGGTAGGCCCCAAGCTCACTAGGCATGGCCAGGTACTTAGCTCCCCCGTACAACTTGGGCAAATACCGCAGGATCGTGATTAGATAGGCTGGATCCGTGCTTTGGCGTTGGAGCAGCAAGGCCCGTGCCACCGCGTCCAGGAAAAAGGAGGTACTGTGATAGGCGTCCCCGGTTCCTGGGAAACTGCCATCGGCCGCCTGCTGTTCAAAGCCCCACTGGAAGGCCCGCCAACCCAGATCGATGGCTCCCAGATCATTGCCCAGTTCGATTTTCCGGAACACTCCGGCCTGGATGAGACTATACCCCACCCGTTGTTCTTCAATATACCACCGGGTGCTCTGCCCCTGGTCATAGGCAACATTCACCCCATAGGCACCACTTGCGGTAATGCCCACATTCAGGTTCGGCGATTTGTAGTAGGCCTCATAGAGCAAAGGATGGCTTACCAAGGTAAAGTATGAAAACTCCTCCCCTACCCTTTGAATTTGGCGGCTTGCCTCAAGGAGTGCGAGGAACATCTTGGCTCCCTCTGCCCGGGTAACGGGCTCCTTGGGTAAGAATCGGCGGTCCGAAAGCTCTACAATCTCCAAGAATGTGGCCGCAGAGACCGCATCCCGCCACTGGGGCTCCACTTGGGAAAGATCCTGGGGATTAACCATCACAAACTTCACCAGGTCACCGATCCGGCGGTCGGTGAGAAATTCATAGGCCTGCAGGAGCAGGTATGCAGCCTCCTGCCGGGAAATGACGTTTTGATCCCCTTCCTGAGAATCGGTCCCAAACAAGTTCTCGAAGCCTGGCGAGTTCACCGCCTGCTGCAAAGCCGCTACAAACTCACCCCTGGTCATCGGACGATCGGGTTCGAAATAATCCCCGGCAGCAAGCCAGATTTGTCTGCTGGCCAGGATATCCACTGTGGCCTTAATGGATTCTTCCCCTTCCAAATCTTGATAGACCGTCTGCACAGTGGCCACGCCGAGGGTACCCAACAGGCCCGTGCGGTACCTCATGAAGCCACCCTCATAGGCGATGACTCCGTCTACAAACTTCCATCCTTCCGACTCAGTAAACAAATACGCACCTGCAGCCAGATTAGTCTCACCGGTGCAGACGACTTCGATGGGTACACTCAGTTCTTTAACCTCTCTTTTCTCTTCCCCATCTACCACCAAGAGCCCAAGCCTTAGGGGTGAGCTGAGGAACCGCAAGGCCCCGCTATCCTCGGGAATCCCCTGCACCTCCTCCTGGCAAAATTCAATCACCACTTCCTGCCCTTGATGGATATCCAGGCCGGCAAAGACTTCGGCCGGCCAGCGCATCAGCACTTCCCCGGCCTGGATTTCCAGCTGGGCCCCTTCCTTTGCCAACAGGGTCAAGATCTCTTCCCCAAGGACGACGGATTGTTTTTCCAAAGTGGGATCCCCCGTTTGTACCTGAAAAACCCTACGGTAAGGTAGATAACGCAGATTGGCTTCGGCAAAAGCCCCATCGATAGCACTCTGGACCTGCTCCTGAACGAAGGGTTTTACAACCACATGGGAAATTAGGAACTGACCAGTGTTATTGCCATCCAGGTAAAAGCTGATCTTGGCCACGTTCCGGGAATCGTTATGTCTGAACCGCAGGTCCTTCCGGATTAGTTCCCCGTCTACGTAAAGATCATAGGTGCGGGTGGTGAAATCCAGGATCACTTTAAAGTGGTGCCAGACTCCCACTTCCGGCTGGAAGAGCTGGAGACGGTTTCCGGAGTCATGCACCTGAAAGAAACCATCCAGGTTATAGCCTGCAGTGAGGGAGGCCCGGTTGTTGGTGTCGTAGATGTAAGGAAGAGCAAAATAGCCCTGGGGACAATCGGTCTTGAACCGATACTCCACCACCAGCCGTTCCTCCACAATGGGCACGTCGAAGACCAGGAAGGCTGACTGCATGCCATTGGGAGCATCCGCGGCCTTGCCGATCAGCAAAGCCTGGGTATCCTCCTCTATCAGCAACTGAGTAAATCCCCCAGTGGTCTCTTCCCCATGCCACCGGGCACTAAAGGGAGAAGTAAGGGGAAAATCAAGGGCTGCGGAGCCAGAACAAATAACGGGCCACCACAGGACAATCAGGCACAGGGCGAGAAAAATCGAAAGATGCAAAGGTTTTCGCATGATCACTTACCCCCATTGTTATCACAGTCTTTCCGGGGACAAAAAGAGGGAGGCAGGCCCCTCGGCCAGAACCTCCCTTGTTTCTTCCTCTAGGTTTATTCCACGATTTCCACCATGGAAAGATCATCGAACCAGATCTTTCCTTCGGCCCGCCAATTGAAAAGCTCAATTTGAATCCGGTTTACACCCGATGGAACTTGGAAAGTAAGCGTGATTGGCTTCCACTCACCCACCGCATTCTCATAGGCGGTAATCATCAGGTTACCATCGGAGAAATCCAGCTTTCCGTTAGGTGATTCGATTGCGTGCTCTTCTTTGAAGGCCTTCCCCGGGAAAGACAGCAGTCGGACTCTGATGGTATCGGCTTTAACGGTGGCTTCAGTACGGTACCAAACAGTAATCTGGTAAACAGATCCCTCGGTTACGTTCACATACGTGTCTACCCGACCTCGCCCTGTAGTATCGCTCTCGATCACCACCGAGTTGTTGCCGGTCCGACTCACCTGGTTGTCCACCGCGTACTTGATGTTCCCGGCAAAAACCTGACTACCGAAGTCTACGGGCCATCCTTGGTCATCCAGCTGTTCAAAGCTACCATTGGGAACAAGGGAAACCGCCTCTATGCAGATGCAACCCATTAGTCCTAGGATAAGCAACGACACAAGTAGAGTTATCAGTCTTTTCATGTGTTGTAGGCAAGTTTCCGAAACAGACGCCTCGCCTATCTCTTCAACTCCTTTCCCTCATTGTTTTTGAAAACATCTTCAAGCAGCAACACCAGGCAAGGACAGGGCGCCGGAAAACAGCAAATTCCGATAACCCAAATCCTCTCTTTGTGACTATTTTATCGATTTTCCAGGGTAGCATCAATGAATATATTGCCTTCCTTTTGCACTTTGTTGCGGTACTGGCTAGGACTCATGTGCACCACCCGCCGGAAGAGGCGACTGAAATAGGTAGGTGTAAGGCCCACCGCCCGGGCCACATCGGCGATGGTGCTTTCCTCGTCAGCCAACAGCTGCTTGGCCACCTGCATCCGGCGGTAAATCAGGTAGTCACTGAAGTTTATCCCAGTCTCCGCCCGGAAGGTCCGGGACAAGTGATACTTACTGATATGCAGGGCTTTGGCCGCATCGGTCAGGCCCACCTCGTAGCAATAATTCTCATTCACCAAGCGAATAGCCTGGGCCACACAATCACTGAAAGCGTGGGCGCGGGGGCCCTCAGCCCGGTAACATTCATAAAGCAAAGTCAACAGATGGACCATCAGGGCTTGGATCCGCAAAGGCCGGTGCTCATCTTCATGTTGGTAAGCAAACATAAGTAGATCACAGGTCTTCTCAAAGGCCTCCCGATAAGCACCCAGCTTCCGCAGATGAAAGAAGGTTTTGGGTCGATCGTAAAAGGGAGAAAGCAACCGTCGATACTGCATATCGTCAAGGCCACTGATAAGGTCAATGGAGAACAAAACAATCAAGCGATCATGGTACTCTGTCCGCTCCGGATTAATCCAGTGGATGTCCTTGGGGTTCATGACCACCACTTCCCCGGAACCAATCTCATAGCACCGTTCCGAGATAAAATAGGACACCTTACCGGAATAGACGTAGAAGATCTCCAGGGAATCATGGCAATGGGGTTCCATGACCAGACTGTCCCGTTGGGCCCGATCGATAACAAAGGGGATTAACGAATCATAGGGCATACCACCCCGTCGCTTCGGCAGTTTAGACATGGACACGATCCCTTCAGCTTTTCATTCTCACCTCACCTATTCGCCAACTTTGCGGTATGCACCTTCTGGAAAGGGCAGGTCTTGCACTATCCCCCCAAGGGGATGATACTCGTTACCTCATCTAAAGGTGGGACCTTTCCTATCCCATTGCAAAACCGATGTCAGGCTCTGAAGAAATGATCTATGATTTGCAGGATTTTCATTCTCTACTGGAGAATTACTGCTTAGTAACATTCGTAAACTAACTATTGATATAAACAGGAGTAGACATGGATCGTAACAATTGTAAACGACCAACAATTTCCGACATTGCCGCTCGGCTGAATTTGTCCACGGCCACCGTGTCCCGGGCCCTGCGGGGTTCACCACTGGTGAAGGCGGAAACAGCACGGCAAGTACTTCAGGTGGCCCAGGAGCTGGGCTACGTCACCAATCACGTGGCCCAAGCACTACACTCCTCCACCACCAGAACCATTGGCATCGTTGTGCCTTCCACCATCGGCGGGCACGTTTTCCCCCAGATCTTTGCGCTGATTCAAAGGAGTGCCATGGAACACGGCTATGCGGCCTATATATGCACCTCCTCCGACAGCGCCTTCACCGAGGCGGAAAACCTGCAATTACTCATGAAACGCCGGGTGGACGGAATCATCATCCGGCCGGTGAAGCACTGTGAGCAAAACATCCCCTATTATCAACAGGTGATCAACAGTGGCATCCCCCTAGTTTTCCTCGATTGCCACCCCCAGGGGTTTCCCGCTACGGTGGTCACCACGGATCACTACCAGGGAGCTAGACAGCTGGTGGAGTCCCTCCTGAATCAGGGCGTGCGGCACATCGCCTTCATGCACAGGGAGGCAGTCTCCTCGGTGGAACTCCGGCTGCAGGGTTATCTCGACGCACTAACCGCCCGGGGAATTCCGGTGGACGATGAGCTCATCGCTCCGGAAAGCATCAGTGAACCGGAGTGCTTGGAACGATGGCTCTTGGATAGACTCCAACGCCAACCCCTCGATGGCATCTTCTGTGTGAACGAGGGGGTTTGCAAGCGGGTGCTGGCGATCCTCTCCACCCGAGGTCGCCTTAAGGACATTGCCTTGGCCACTTTTGACGACGTTTCTTTGGTCCAACATTTTGGGGTGCCGCTCCTTTGCGGCATCCAAAACGCCCAGGCCATAGCCAATGCTTGTATGGAGTTGGTCCTGGACAATCCGGCGCCGAAGAAACCCCAAACCCATGTGTTCCAAACCCGGTTGATCCAGCACCTACCTTTCCGTCTGGAATAGATTCAACTATTAAGGGAGTGAAACCGTTGAAGGCCCTATGGATAATCCTGATTCTCCTCCTTATGTTTTCCGGCAGCGTTTTTGCCACCGAGCTCAAATGGCAGTTGCGGGATTTGGATCAGAGCATTCGGGGAAGGCTGGTCTTTACGGGACAGAACTTCCTCCGGACGGGGCAAGGACAATCGCCCTATTTCACCTGGAATGAGATCATGAACGTACCAGGGGTCTGGAACCGGCGGGCTTCTTACGAGATCTATGTGGAAATCGTACCCACAGACCTCCAAAGGGATGCCGTTTGGAACCTGTTTCCCCTCGACTACAACATCTCCATGTCCTTGGAACACCTGGAGCTGCCGGTGCTGCCCCGGGGAACCTATTATGTGTACATATACATCCGGCATGAATCGGGCCGTCTATTGTATACCCACCGGTACATCCTAGACCAGATCGCCGGTATCGAAGCTGCCCATGGCTGGAACACAGGAAACCCGGTCCTCCAGGGTGGCCGCTTCTTCGCCGCACCCAGGCAGGTGGTGTCCCATCGGCGGTGGGTAGAAATCCCCTTCGATGTAGCCCCCGCCCCGGATCAAAGGTTACTCCTTAAAGTAGAAAACCACGATTTCGATCTCCTCCATGAAGAAGAGGTAGATATCCGCACTGGTTTGGTGGAGCTGGCCCTGGATTTTCCCGGCACCTACTTTGAAATCACCTGGCAACTGTTCCGGGGAGATCTGCTGCTGGATTCCTTTGTAACACTGGTAGGGATTAGGGAAGAACTGCCCGATCCACCGGTTGCCGCGATCCCCCTTTCTGATGTAGTCTCCACTCACAGTAACATCACCGCCTTCGATCGCCACGACTGGGACAATTTTGCAACCTGGGCCCAGACCGTGGTGGCCGCCGGTCACACCCCGGAGATCCTCATTAGTTGGAAGGATTTTGAGCCCCTCCCGGGGGTATACCAGTTCGACTACCTAGAAGAACGACTGGATTACATCGAAAAACTGGGAACCAAAGCCTTCCTAGGCTTCTACCCCGCCATGGATCAACTGCCGCTATGGCTGTGGGACCAGGGTCAATTGGACCAGGATGGATCACCCCGCACTTCTGCGGGGGAAGGAGCTGCTGAAGGGGCCTATTTTTTCCCACCCAGCCCCGCCAGCACTCTGTACCGGGAGTCAGCCCTAAAGGCCTTAACAAGTCTTGTCCAATACTTCAAGGGAGATCCCCGGGTCCTAGGTTGGGTCCTGCTTCCCGGTGGAATTGAGAGTATTCTTTCGGACAACGCCACACGGGGAACCCTCTACGATTACTCTCCCTTCGCCCAAGAAGCTTTCCAAGCCTACCTGGAAGAACTCCATGGTGAAATCTCCATCGCAAACGCCAAGTACAATACGAACCATAGCACCTGGGAGGAATTCTCCCCGCCCAAACCCCGGTGGGACATCACCTATAACGACGATCCCTTGTGGCTGGATTTTCTTCGGTTTAAACAGGAATTGGTGGTAGACCATGTACTAGCCCAGGCCCAGGTAGTACGGGTCCTGGACCCTACTCGACCCCTATATATTTACGCTCTGTTGGGAACCGGCGTCTTTGAAAAGATTAGCCGGGAACTAGATCCACAGACTGGTTTTGCCTTTGGAGCAGCTAACAGTCCCCTGGATCAAGTCTTTCGGTCGGTGACCTATTGGCAGAGGGTCCCTTACCGCGGCGAGTCCAGTTACACCCCACCCCAGGCTTCCTCCCTAGATGCCATGGTCTACAACGCCTTTGCCTACGGACACTTCGACTCGTTCAATCTAGTATGGAACAACCGGTTTCAACGGGTGTACGGCATGGATTGGGTCAGCGAAGGTATGACCACCTTCGATAGCATCGCCAAAGCGGCCCAGATTCTACAGGATAGCCAGCCCCACAATTCCGGTCTTGGTGCCTTTTTCTCCTTCGACAGCCACATCCACCGCCAAGGCTCCTTTGCTTTTCTCGACTGGGGATATCGTACCGGAAGCCAAATCGCCTATTTGAACCTCCAGGAAAAACTAACCTGCCTTTGGGTGACTGATTATAGTCCCAAGGAACTATACGACAACATCTCCACCCTCTGGATCGACTATGCACCAGTCATCAACGGAGAAGCCCGAAAGCAGATCTTGGACTTTGTGGCCGCGGGAGGCAACTTGATCATCGGGTTGGATCGGGAAGACTACCTGGTTACCCTGCGGAACCTTGAAGGCAAGGTGGATCTACTGCGTCAACTGGGGCTCACCGGATCTTTGCAGTGGGTCTTTAGGGAAGATACGGCCACATTAGACGGTGTCCAGCTTAGGATGCTAAACCGGGTAGTCACCGGTGCACCGGGGCAGGTCTTGGCCCGTTTTTCCAACGGCGAACCGGCGGTTCTAGAACTCTCCTACGGTCAGGGCAAGGTCCTCGTACTATTGGGCGAAGTGGCTCTGGCATCCAGTGGTGGCTTGCGAAACGTCTTGGAATCATGGGGCGGCATCACACCGGTGGTAAACACCCCCGCCCGACGCCTAGCCGTAGCCGCCCGGTGTTCTGAGGATGGCTATTACGTCATGGCCTATTACAAGCCGGAAGATCACGGGGGAAGGGAGTACAGTCAGGCAGAACTAGACGCGCTGCCGCCGGTAAGTTCTCGGCTCACCCTGCACAATCTACCCCCCGGGCACTACCGCGTGATGGAGATCACCACAGGACAGGAATTGGGGACCTATTCTACCCAAGCCCTGGCGACTACTGGGCTTCCTGTCACCCTAGCACCGTCCCAATGGACCATTTACGGGGTTTACCCTGAAGAATAACCTTTGAAAAGGGGGGAACTTTTCGTTTTCTTCGGCTATTTCCCATACACCCAAAGACAACATTATTGTCCAAACAAGGAGGGTATCTTTTAATGCGCAACCTGAAGATGCTGGTTTACGCTGCAACGTGTATTCTCCTGATGGCCAGCACAGCCCTTGCCCAACAGAAGGTAGAAATCGTCTTTTGGCATTGGTGGAGCGGCGATAACGAAGTATTGTTGCAGGAAGTTATCGATCGGTTTGAAGAGGACTATCCCTGGATTGACATCATCCCCCAACAACAATCCTGGACCAATCGGCCCGATCGGGTTATGATGGCCATGATCAGCGCCACCGGGCCCGATGTACTGATGACCGCCCGGGAGGAACTAACCAATCTGGCACTCCAAGGCCTGATTGTCCCCCTCACCGAACTGGTGGAAGAAAACGGTCTGGACCTGGACATCTTCTATCCCCAAGAATTGGCCGGACTCTACTGGCAAGGAGAACTGTACGCTTTGCCCATGGCCTCCGGCGGTGCCACCGACAATACCTTTTATTACAACAAACGGCTCTTCAGGGAAGCTGGTCTCGATCCCAACCGTCCCCCAGAAACCTGGGAAGCTCTGCGGGAAGCCCATCGGAAACTGACCATCACCGACGGAAGGGAACTGGTGCAAATCGGCATCGATCCCCTCTGGGGATACAACACCATCGGCGAGATGTTCCCCTCGTGGCTGGCTAGCAACAACACTACCCTTCTGGACGCGGAGGGCCGCAAGGTGGTCTTCCATGAGGAGGGCCGGGGACTGGAGACCTTGAATTATATCGTCCAACTCTATGACGATGCCCTGGGGGCACCGATGGTCCAACAGTTCATGCATGCAGCCTTTGAACAAAACCGATTCTTTACGGAAGACATGGCCATGTGCCTGTATCATTCGGGTTTTAGCAAAAACATCTGGGACCTATTCCCCAAGTTAGACTTCGGCATCGGTGTCCGTCCTTATAACTCCGACAACCCCGGGGCCGCACCCGCGGGCACCATCAGCCGGGGTTGGGGCAACACCATCCCCTATTATGTCTCACCAGAAAAGTATCAGGCGGCCTATTTGTTCATCGAATGGCTGGCGGCCGCCCTAGACGGCGGCAGCTGGTTCGTACGGCAACAAGGACGGCCCTCGCCGGTGATCGAACACAACGAACATCCCCAATACTACAACGTCAATCCCTATTGGGACTATGTAAAGTTCGCTATGGAAACCAGTATCCCTGTGGCCATCCCGCCCATCAACCAGCGGCTTATGGAGCTGGTCACCACCATGGTGGGCCACGTGCGCATGGGCTTCACCAATCCCACTGCGGCCCAGGAACAAGCGGTCGAACAGATGCAACTGTTGCTTGATGAATACTGGAATTCCCTTTGGTGATCAGGAGGTGGAAGCGATGAAAACACGCATACTGTTTCTGGTATGGTTCCTGATACTTATTCTCACCCTCCCGGCCGCGGCGCAAGTGTCAGCCACGGTGTCCGTAAGCTCACACTTTCGGGACTTCGTAGGGGAAAATGCTATTGACGGCAAGGAGACGACCTACTGGGGCTCCGATCCGGAGCAAACGCTACCCCAGTGGATCCAACTGGATTTCACCCAACCGGCCGCCTTCAACCGCATTGAGCTCAAGTTCTACCGAGATCTGGCTAACTTCACCTACGCCGTCCGAGACTTTAGGATCGAATACTGGACCGGCAATGACTGGACTACCCTTATTGGCGTGGTGGATAACGATCAAATCACTCCCGTCTTCACCTTTGACCCTATCACCACCTCCGCCCTCAGGGTGGTCTTCACCAAGGGCATGGGGTCCCATAACTTTGTCCGCTTGGCTGAACTGGTAGTCTCCCAGCACACCGAAAAGGTGAACTTGGCTTTGGGGGCAACGGTCCAGGCCAGTTCGGTCTATCAACACTTTCAACCCCCTCTGGCGGTGGATGGGGATAACACCAGCCAGGCCAGCCGCTGGTTGTCTCAGCCGGGCTATCCCCAGTGGATTACACTGGACTTCGGCAGAGTTTGTGAGGTCAACGAGGTCCACCTGTATTTCTTCCGAAACGAGGCGGGTTACGTCTACGCCAACACCGATTATCTAATAGAGTACCTGGATCATAACGGTCAATGGCAGACTGCCCAGGTCGTCACCGGCAACCGACTTCAGGATCCGAAACACGAAGTAGGACCCCTGAAGACCCAACAGTTGCGGGTCACTTTCCAAGCTGGTGTCACCGGTGCGGACATGGTCCGTCTGTATGAAATCGAAGTCTATTGAGACAGGAGAATGAAGGATGCGGAACACGAAAGGCAAGACCGCCATTGTGTTGTTTCTGTTAGCAATCCTATCGATCCAAGGATGTGTTTACATCCCCACTGAAGTAGTGGAAGAACCAAAGGTAAACTTGGCCCTAGGCGCCGCAGCCACCGCTAGTTCCGTTTATCTACACTTCACCCCCGATCGGGCCGTGGACGGAGACAAGGAGGATCAAAACTCCCGGTAGTTGTCCGAACCGGGTTATCCCCAGTGGATTAGTGTGGATCTGGGTCAACGGGAAACCATTCACATGGTCGCATTGTACTTCTTCGTAAACGAACACGGTTTCGTGTACTATAATACCGAATACGAGATCCAGTATTCCGAGGAAGGGACCTGGAAGACCATCCTCCATGTAGAAGACAACCAGCTACAGGCCCCGGTGCACAGTTTCCCGCCGGTGGTAGCCCAACAGATCCGGATCCTCTTCCACAAGGGCATCCCCCAGGCGGATCTCGTCCGTTTGTATGAACTGGAGATCTACTAATCCCACCTGCGCTTCTAGGAGGAATTCCTAGAAGCGCAAATACCCCTACCGGCGTCTAACCCCGATGACGCAGGCTCACCTGCCCCGTTACTTTTGGGTCCACCACACACTGGACACCCTGCGGATAGACCACCTGCCCTCGGAATCCATCCTTTTTCCGCTCGAGGGTAATCTCCAGGGGTCCCTGGGGAGTAACCACCACCCCCTGTACCCAACCTAAGGAGGAAGTTGCGGGCTTAAAGGCAAATTGTTTCCAACCGGGCTTTAAGGGATACACTCCCAAAAGATACCTTTGCAGGGCCCAACTGGCCTGGCCCGCCCAGGCGTGGGACAGGCTGAAAACACTGCCATCGGGCAAAATGGGCAGGGACCCATCGGACCCGAACATCTCCGGCATAGTTTCCAACCCCAGTTCACGCACCGCCCCGGCATATTTCCGCAGAAGAAGCAGAGCTCCTTCCGCATCCCCCGCGTGGAATCGGGCCGCCACCTCATAGGCGTTGGCATAGGGCCAGATGGTCCCATCATGGGGGGAAGCATAGGGTACTCCCGGGGACAAATTAACACTGCCCACAGAGGTCCCATGGCACCTTCGGATCCTCTCCAAAAGCTGCCGGGGCTCTGGTACCAAATCCGCCAAGATCGCCCAGCAGTTGGTGCATAAATCGGAGCGCAAGACACCGTCATAAAGATGGGCAAACCGATAGGTCCCCAGTTCCTCCACCCAGAAGGATTGGTGAAAACGTCCTTGGATTCCGGTCAAAAGCCGCTGGGCCCGTCGCGCCTCATCCTCAAGGTCAAGGAGTAGAAACAGTGAAGCCAAGGCCCACAGGCCCAAGATGGCCACCACCTGCAAAGCAGGTAGCGCCTGTTTCTCGAAGGGAATGGTGTACATCCAAGAACGGTCCGTATGGATAAAACCATCGGGACTTTCCGCCAGTTTCCCTTCACACCATCGTAGAAACATGGGCAGGGCATAACGCAGCGGACCTTTCAAATAGGGGTCATCGGTATGTAGCAGGTACTCATAAAGGCAGACCACTTCCCAGAAGGCCCATTCGTAATACTTCTGCCGGGTGGAGCCGCTGCCGGGAAAAAGTCCGTGTTCACTGCAATCCACATGTTGCCCCCTAATAAGCACATAAAGGCTGTTGGCGATTGGAGTCTGATCCACGAAGTTGTAGTACCAGGCCAAGGCGCTAGCCCTCAGGTCCCCACCCCACACCTCCCGGTTCGTCCGGCACCCGTCCCACTGAACATATCCGTTCCCGAAGGGGGCAAAGACCGGAATCTGACTGGCCCTGGCCGGTTGGGTACACAGATGAACGGTGTCCACTCCCATTTGCCAGGCCTGATTCAACACTTCATCGTCACACCGAAAGCTTCCTTGGGGCTGTGCCGGGTATTCACTGGGTTCCAGAAAGGCCGCGGTAATCAAGGCCGGTACATCACTTCCATTGGTCAGCCGCATAAGCCGCAAAGCCACCGCCTGGGTTTGCACCGGGACCGGCTCCTTCCCTAGGAAAACCTGCCCGATGGCATCGGCGGCTACGAAATTGGGAAATCGCCAAAAGGATTCCTGGTCCCCATAGATAAAGAAGGCCTGGTGAGAAGCGTAGAGGAAGTCCAAGGTGCCCTTACCAGCCAGATGAATCCAGCCGGTTCGTTTCCGGCCCCAATCCAAGACGACTGACTCGCCGGGTTCGAGCCAACAGGGCAGCTGAACAATACCCGCCCCCTCCTTGTGTATATTCGGCACGATGGGTGCGCCCGCCCCCAAAGGGGCTCTGGCCGTCAGCTTCGCCATCTAGCTCCCTCCCCACCCCCAAGGGTTTCTGTGCTGGATTCGCCTCACACTGTTCTGTTGTCATCGTAAAATGCGCTGGCATATAGCACAAGGGCCAACAGCGGCCAAAAACAGGACCAAATCCGAGACCTGAAGAAAACTGGGACTTGCTGGGTGATATACAAAGCCCCAGGCCACATCAAGAGCCTGGGGCATAGAATATTAGGAAACCGTTACATCCACTTATGTACGTACAATCAGTTTCCTTCAGTAGTGACAGTCTCCCGATCGGCAAAAAGTAGGATTAAAGACACCACCACCGAAGCAATGCCCACGATGACCTGGATGACCGGCACACCTCCAAAGAGGTTGCTCAAAGCCGAATCTAACGCAGGAATCGCATGGACTAGTCCCGACACCAACAGTAAAGCTACGCCCAAGGAACGTACCCAGTCCATCTTGTGCACCTCCCTTCTGTAGTCTTAGATTTCCCTTTTCCGATCGTAGTATTAACAAATTTTGATTATTTATCCCAGGAGGGTCCCCATGGGACGGCTTTTCTTCACGAAAATGCGGGGCCTAGGCAATGATTTCATCCTCCTCGATTGGCTAAACCGCCAACCGAGTCTTTACCTGCCGGCCTTGGCCCGTCGGCTGTGCCATCGTCATTTCGGTATCGGCGCCGATGGACTTCTGGTTTTGGTTCCCTGTACCGCAGGATTTCGCCTACGGATTTTCAATCCCGACGGCAGTGAAGCAGAAACCTGCGGCAACGCGCTGCGCTGTGCCGCAAGGTATCTTTGGGAACAGGGATACACCAAAAAAAGGGAGTTTTCCATCATTACTCCCTCCGGTGCCAGACTTGTCCACCTACATATCGCGAAAAATAGAGTGAAACATATTACTGTGGATATGGGCAGGCCTAGGTTTGCGCCCGCTGAGATCCCGGTGAAGCTTCCGGGAGATGCGGTCATCGCTTGCCCCCTTAACCTAGACGATGGAGTCACGGTGAAGATCACCTGTGTAAACCTGGGAAATCCCCATTGTGTGCTCTTCACAGAAGGGAAACCGAGGGTAATGGGGCCTAAGATTGAACGACTGCCCCTTTTCCCCCAGAGAACCAATGTGGAGTTCGTAAAGGTGATTAATACCGCGGAAATCCGGGTGGCGGTCTGGGAGCGGGGAGTGGGGGAAACCTTGGCCTGTGGTAGCGGAGCCTGTGCCGCTGCCATCGCCGCCCATCTGAATGGTTACACAGGAAGAAAAGTGAAAGTGCACCTGGCCTCCGGTCGCCTTAGCATCCACTGGCATCCCGCCGGACAGGTTTACATGACCGGTCCCGCCACCACCGTCTTTACAGGCACCGTCCCTTGCTAAGGCGCACTTAGTTGGCCTGGGGCTCATAGAATGGATTGTAGTGTGAGACTACAAGATGGAGGGGTCTTCTTTTGTATGCTGAATCCTTGATCAGGCATATTTTCCCCGGAGGTAACACCTCTTTAGGGTTTTACTCTTTTTATGATTATATCGCCGATGATTCCTTCCAGAGGATCTATATCCTCAAAGGAGGACCCGGGGTGGGTAAATCCACCTATATGCGGCATATCGGTGAGTATTTTCTGAACCGAGGTTTCCCTGTGGAATTTCACCACTGTTCTTCGGATCAAAACTCCCTCGACGCGGTGGTCATTCCCCACTTGAAGGTGGCTCTAATGGATGGCACCGCGCCCCATCAGCGGGAACCCAAGTATCCCGCGGTCCTTGAGGTGGTTCTGGATTTCAGCCGCTTCTGGGACGAAAACAAGATCCGGGTACACCGGGAAAAGATTATGGCCCTGAAAAAACAGATTTCGGCGGCCTTCGCCAGCGCCTACCGGTATCTACAGGCCGCAGCCCTCCTCAAGCAGGATCAGGCCGCTGTCTACACACCATTGGTGGATCAGGGCAAACTGGTCGCAACGAAGATCCAGCTGGGGGAAGAGATCTTCCAGGACCACACCCCAGGTAGGGGCAAGGTGCGTCACTTCTTTGGCGGTGGGATCACCCCCCAGGGCTGTGTAAACTACTTGTCTAGCATCGTAGGGACCGCCCGGAGACTGTACGTAATTACCGGTCCGCCGGGCACAGGCCAGGAGGAAATCCTCAACCACATCGTCGACTTGGCTGCCCTTTACCAGCTGGACCATGAAGTGTACCACTGTGCCCTGGAGCCAAAGAAGCTGGAGCATGTGCTCATTCCGGCCCTAGACACTGCGGTGGTGACCTCCCATCCCCCTCATGTCTTCGAGCCTGAACATGGCCACCGAATCGATACCACCCACTTTCTGCAGCGGCCCCTGGATGACCACGAAGTCCAGGCCGCGCAAGAAAGCAAAGAGGCTTATCAAAGCATGCTACAGCTGGCCATCCAGCGCATCCAAGGGGCAAAACAAAACCACAGCACCCTGGAAGGGTATTACGCCCCCCACATGGACTTCGCCCAACTGGATCGGTTCAGGGAGGAAATCCTCCGGGAGATTTTGGCGTTACCAGCCACCTAAAGAAGCTCGCAAGCCGATTTCGGTATCCAACCCCGTCTTTGGTCTTGTTGTTTGATCAAATACCAGTCGCCCTGCTCTTCCAAGATGGAGACCAGGGCCCCTTCGGGGAGGGAAAAATGAACAGTACCTTGGAGTTGTGGTGCAAAACGGGCCGCAACCTCCTCCACCACCACTCCATAGGGGGAGCTTAGACCCCTTACCAACAACCCCGCCCCGGCGAAGACCAGCAGCATCCCCGTCAGCACCAGGGTCGCTTTCCAAGGTGCTGTCCTTTTGCGCACCAACAGTCCAGCGGTAAGTAACATCAGGTAACTTATCACTAATAACGCCTGCAGTTCTCGCCAAGTGAAGGGTTCAAAAAGGTGCCGAAATTCCCATCGCTGCTCCCCAGGGACTTGGGATCGTAAGTACTCCAGGTTGTGAGCGATATCCCGGTCCCGGGGAGCCAGGCGCTGGGCCCGCTGGTAATTGAGGATGGCATATCCCAGCTTACCCTGTCGGTAATAGGCATTACCCAGGTTATAATAGACATTGGCACTGGGATAAAGGTCCACCAGCTCTTCGTAGTACTCAATGGCCCCTGCATAGTCCCCCGCCAAATAACGCTCATTGGCCAAGACAAAGAGCGCTTCCGGTTCCTGGGCCGCAACTGGCATCCCCAGGCCCATAAGCAACACCAGTACAAGAATCCCAACACCCACGACTCTCAACCTACCCTTTCCAGTTCCCGCACAAGCTCCTTAGCCATTAGGAACAATTGTTGATCCCTACTCTTCTCCCGGGCATAGCGGATCTGCTCCAAGGTCCCCCATAGCTCCTGTAGCCGCGCCACGAGCTCTGGCTCCAACTGGGCACCGAAAAGGGCCGGGATCTGATCCGCCGTTAAACTAGGGGTCGAAAGTCCAAATTTCGCCTGCAGATAGCTTTGGAGGACCGGTAGGATCTCCCCTGGGTCAGCCTGCTGCTCCAAGGCGGACAACTGCTGCAGTGCATCGGGACCAGGCTTCACCTTCGGTTGTCTTGGCCGTTGTCTCAGGTGACGTCCCAGGCTAATCCCTCCCACCACCAGGGTCCATGAAGCCGCCACCACCCACAGGCCTGTGCCGGAGCCGGGCAGTTCTCCCAAGGATACCTTGATATGCATAATATCTTCCCCCAGAGGTACAGCAGGCCCTGGTGCAGCTGTCCGGGTGTTCCGGGATAGGATGGGCTCACCTACCAGCTGCAGCGGCACCGGTGCCGTGGACAGACTGCGGTATTCCCCCCTCTGGGGATCAAAATACCAGAAGGTCAGACTGGGAATCTCTTGGAGGGGTGCCTTGGGTATGACCACCTGCTCATAGACCCAACTGGTATCATCCTTCTCCCGGAGATTCACCGGATGCACCTGGAGGTCATCGCTACTTTGGAAGGCGGGCAGATCACTGGGTTGGGCCGTACCTGTCCCCACCAACTGGAAAGTTACGGTCAAGGGATCTCCCACTACACCACTACGGGGATCCACCTCCACATGGAGTTCGGTAAACTGGCCAATTGCTCCTGTAAACCCCGCCGGAGCCGGAGAAGGTACCGGCAGGACATCAATGGTCAGCGCCTCACTGACTGCCACGAAGGACCGACGCTCGTAAGTGGGGAAAAAGCCGGGAAAAAGGCTGCGGCTGGGGGTTTCCTCCAGGATCTCGCACCGGATTCGGGCGGGTCCTAGGGACTGCTTTCCTGACTTGATAAAGGTCACTGTCGTCTCAAAGGAAACCACCTGAAAGGTTCGTCCGTTGATCGTCTCGGTGCGGACCGTGGGATCTTGGAATTGGCCCAGCACGAATCCTTCCCCTTCGATCTGGGGCCACTGAAGGTTTTCGGTCTGCAGCCGCGTGTACAGGTGTAAGGTCAAGGGGACCTGTTCATAGACGTAGACCCGTTCCTTGGGCAATTCCAGCGTGAGGAAAATATCTGGATGGGGTTGCACCGTCCCTTCCACCACTTTGATCACCACGGTCCCCGATTTCAGGGTTCGACCGTTTTGGACCACCTCGATGGGACCGATGGTGAAGACACCGGTTTCCTTGGGAGCCAGTTGGTAAGTGTATTCGGTATACTGTTCCACCACCCCGTTAATGGACGTCATCCGGTAGGCGGAGCCTAGATAGCTCACCGTCCATTCGGGCAGGGAAAGCTTAGGTTGGGTGTTGGACCCGGGCACCCGCACCACGAGCCGCAGGGTATCATACAGTGTAATCTCCAATTTATCCACCAGAAGTTCGATCTCCTGGGCTGCCACCGTGGCATTAAGCAGCAAGACTAAGGCCACAACCCAAATCACCCGGCGCACCACAATCCCCTCCTGTCCTCACCAATAGTACTCTGTCTGCGATTCTGTCCAATTCTGCTGTGGCTCACTCCTGATTTCCCCTTCGGGAACACTCAAAAACTCCAAAAGCCTTAAAGCTTCTTCATAGGTCAACTCGTCGGTGTCCCCAAAATCCTGCGGTTGGCTTTGGGATGAACTTGCTGGTTCCTGGACCTCATCGGTCCCCTCCTGGTCCTGCTCCTCCTCCTGGGGATCTTCCCCATCATCTTGGGAATTATCCCCTTGATTGCTGGCCTCCTCCTCCAACTGCTTTTTCACGAACTCATAGTTAATCTTGGCATCGAGATCCCCCGGATCATCGATGATAGCCGCCTTATACCATTCCAAGGCCTCGGCAAATCGCTCCAGCTTCACCGAGGGATTCGTCTCACCCAACCGGTATAGGGCATTTCCTAGGTTATATTTCCGCCACTGCTCCACCCGGCCCTCGTCTGGGGTCTCACTGTAGAACCGGGCCGCCTCGTCGTAGGCCTCCTGCTGGTAATGGGCGTTACCGATATTATAATACAACACCGGATCCCCCGGTTGATCGATCAGGGATTCTTGCCAGTGATGGAGTGCCTGGGAGTAATCGCCGGCCTCATAGGCCCTCACTCCCTGGTCAAAGCGCACTTGCTCCGGCGGACGGAGCCCCCAATAGATGAGTACTCCCCCCACAAGGCACAGCACTACCAACACCAGCCAAGCTGCTTTCCTCACCGTCATCGCCTTCCCTTTGCCACCATAACTTCGAGCCCCAAAAGCAGGACGGCCACAAGCAAGGGTATCTGATAGCGGTTGATGGGTTCCATGGTCTCAGGGCCCCCCTGTTCCCGCTGGGCCTTCACCTGTTCCTCGTAGATGCGCATCAGGCCGAAATCCCCCCGTAGCGCATGGTAGTATTGACCACCACCGGCCGTGGCCACCGCCTGCAGGGTCTCTTCGTCAAGCCTGGTCCGGACAATCCGGCCAGTGCTGTCCTTCAGGTAGGTAACAACACCCTGCTCCTCGATGGGGATGAGCTCCCCTTCGGGGGTACCTACCCCCAGGGTAAACACCTGGATCCCCTCCGCGGCAGCCTCTTTCGCCGCCGCCACCGGTTCCCCCACATGGTTTTCCCCGTCAGAGACGATAATCAGCACTTGCTTATCTCCGGAACCATACCGGAAGGCCTCCCGGGCCTTCTCAATGGCCTGCTGGAGGTTGGTTCCACCCACGGGCACCATATCCGTATCGATCCGTTGCAAAAGTGCCAGCAAGGCATCATAGTCCCGGGTGAGGGGCGCCTGCACAAATCCTGTACCTGCAAAGACCACCAGACCCACCGCGTCCCCGTCCAGTTGCAAGATCAGTTCTTGGATGGCCAGTTTCGCACGCTCGATCCGGTTCGGCTTCAGATCCTGAGCCAACATACTCTTAGATACATCCAGCGCAATGACCAGGTCAAGTCCATGGCCCACCGGGCGGGGACGGCTACCAACCAAGGGACCGATGGCCGCCAGAACCAGAAAGAAGACACCCAAGACCACCAAGACCGCAGTGGTCCGGAACCGACGCTGTCCTAGGTCAATACTGCTTCGGGAAAGAAGCTCCAGTTCCCCGAACAGGGCCAACTGTCGCTTCCGGCTCTTCCCAGCGGCATAATAAAGAAGAGTCAGTCCTGGTATCAGCCAAAACAGGTGCAATAACCAAGGATATGCCATCTTCATGGAATTCTCCTTAACCAAGTCTCTCTCAACAGGATCTCCAGCAACAAAAGTACCAGTCCCCCTAACAGGAAATACAGATAAAGGGGCGCCTGGATCTGATACTCTGGAATCTCCATGGGGGTTTGCTCTAAGCGGTCGATCTCCTCATAGATTTCCTGCAACTCTTCGGTATTGGCGGCGAAGTAATACTGGCCGCCCGTAACCTCTGCAATGTGTCTTAGTAGATCCTCATCCAGATTGATCTGCACACTCACATACCGGGTGCGACCAAAGGCGTCGGTGGTGGGATAGGGCACCGGCCCCAGACTGCCCACCCCGATGGTATAGATCCGTATCCCCAGCGCGGCAGCAGTCTGTGCAGCCAAAGCAGGTTCCACCGTAGTCACATTGTTCACCCCATCGGTGAGGAGGATGATCACCTTCTCTTCCGCGGGGGAATCCTTCAGGCGGTTGGCCGCCGCCACGATGGCCGCCCCGATGGCGGTACCATCCTCCACCATCCCAATCTCCACCCGTTGCAGCTGTTGGGTCAGCCATTGCCGGTCCCAAGTGAGGGGTGAAAGGGTATAGGGATCCTTCCCAAAAACCACCACACCAATCCGGTCATCCTGCCTTTTTCGAACGAAATCCGCCACCACCATTTTCACCACCTCCAGGCGGTTCTGGCGCTGGTTTCCCACCGTGAAGTCTTCCGCCAACATACTGGTGGAAACGTCGATGGCAAGAATCACATCTAACCCTTCCCCGTAGCGGATGGTCCGGAGGGTACGCACCGGGTTAGCCAAGGCCAGCACAAAGAGCACCAAGGCACCGATCCGCAGAAGCACGGGTAGCTTGATCAGCCTGGTTCGCCAGGAACCCCCCGCCCCTTTCAGACAACCAAAGGCGGGAAAGGGAAGGGCCTGGGGCCTTCTTTTCGGCAACACCAGCAGCGGAATGAACCCAAGGAGCAACAAGAAATATGGATCTTTAAACAACACTGGTCTCATCCCTTGTCTCATCCACAAATGCTTTACACAACTCATAGGCCCTAAGGGCCTCGGCCTCGTCGGGCCGGTAACCGGCAAATTTCACCAGGTCACAATGCCGGAGGAAGGCATCCACCGTCCTTTTTTGGTTCCGTTCCAGAAAAGTTACCCCCTGCAAACTGGCCAAGAACTCCTCGGTGGTCATCTCCAAGGCCCGCACGTTAAACCTTTTTTCCACATATGACCGCAGGCAATTGGAAAGACGCACGTAATACTCCTGGATCCGCCCCTGCCTGATCAACTCCAAGCTCCCTAGCTCATCAAGGATCCGGTAGGCCAACACATGGGCCGGCACAGGTACAGGCTCCGTCACCGTAGCTGCGGGCCGTCGCAACCAAAGAAACCCACCTAAACCCAGCAAGATAGTCAGAAGGCCCAAAGAGATCATCATGAACCTGCTGCGGGCAAATCCCTGCTTCCCCAAGGGCTTTAATCCCTGGATATCTTGGATGTCTTCCGTAAGCAAGCTTTCCACCTTCACCACCACCGGGGTTCCTACGGTATCCACAATCTCGCCCTCCGGTGTCACCACCCGGGGAGGCTCGATAAAATACTGGCCCGGGGTGAAACTACGCAGTACATAGGTATAGCGAAGGGTTTCCCCCTCCTCGGTCAGCGTCACTTCCACCTGCTCCAAGTCCGGAGGAAACTCCGGAGCTTCTAGGGTATATCCCTTGCCCCGGGGCAACACCACTTCGTAGGTAAACAGGTCCCCAATGAACCCGCTTTCCGGGCTGAGGGAACACTGAACCTCCACCGCCTCCCCATGGGCAAAGGTGGACCCGAACAGGATTAAACACAGCGTTAAGCAAATCTTCAGAATAGTCATGGTCATCCTCCGGTTACCTGCGGGACATCTTCCGCTTGCGGGCGGCAAAAAAGGAACGGAGTACTGGAATGTAGTCTTGACCAGGAGTAATGTCGATCCAGTCGGTCCGGGTAGCTTTGAAAATGTCCTTCTGGGCCTGATGATGGTCCCGGAGAAGCTGTTCTAGGCGACGACGCACCTGGGGACTTGTGGTATCCACCACCAAATGCTCCCCCGTTTCAGGATCGACAAAAGAAACGAGTCCTAGCTTCGGTATTGATCGTTCCCGCTGATCTAGCACCCGTACCGCGATAATATCGTGGCGCCGTTGTGCCACCTTTAGGGTCCGCTCATAGCCAGTATCTTCGAAGTCGGAGATGAGAAAGACGACGGCCCGGCGGGTGAGCACCCGGTTCACAAAGGAGAGGGCCTGCTCCAGATCGGTACCTTTCCGATCACTTTGAAAGTATAGAACTTCCCTGATGAGGCGCAGCACATGGCGCCGGCCCTTCTTGGGGGGCACAAACAATTCCATACGGTCCGTAAAGATCCCCATGCCCACCCGATCGTTGTTCTTCAGGGCGGAAAAGCCCAAGACGGCACAGAATTCGGCGATAAGTTCCGACTTCAGCTGCTCTTTAGTGCCGAACTTGGTGGAGGCACTGAGGTCCACCAGCAACAGCACCGTCAGTTCCCGCTCTTCCTCATAGGTCTTGACGTAGGGGGTCCCCATGCGGGCCGTCACGTTCCAGTCGATGCGCCGCACCTCATCACCAGGCTGATACTGCCTTACCTCGGCAAAATCCATACCAGTACCTTTGAAGGCACTGGCATATTGGCCCGCCAATGCCTCGTCCACCAGGCGATCGGTATAAATCTGAATCCTTCTTAGTTTGCGTACCAACTCCTTTGGTAGCATCTCACCGCCTCCACCTAGGGAACAGGAACTTCGTCAAGAATCTGATTGATCACTTCTTCCACGGTGATCTCCTCGGCCTCCGCCTCGTAGCTGAGCATAATCCGATGCCGTAACACATCCCGGCTCACGGACTTCACATCGTGGGGGGTCACATAGCCCCGACCCTTGATAAAGGCATGGGCCTTGGCCGCTAGGGTCAGGCAGATGGTGGCCCGGGGTGATGCTCCCCACTGAATGTACTCTCTGAGGTGAGCCAAACCATACTCCTCCGGTTCCCGGGTGGCAAACACCAAATCAACGATATAATCCTTCACCTTCGGATCCACATAGATTTCGTCCACAGCAGTCCTGGCTTCGAGGATATCCACCGGCCGCACCACCGGATGGACCTCCAGTTGCGGATTGGTTTTGGCCTGCCGCTCCAGGATCTCCTTCTCCTCATCCTTAGTGGGATAACCCACCTGCAACTTCAGCATGAACCGGTCCACTTGGGCCTCCGGCAGTGGATAGGTTCCCTCCTGCTCGATGGGATTTTGGGTGGCCAGCACTAAGAAGGGCTCCTCCAAAGGGAAGGTCTGCTCCCCAATGGTCACCTGGCGTTCCTGCATCGCCTCCAGGAGGGCGCTTTGTACCTTGGCCGGCGCTCGGTTGATCTCATCAGCCAAGATAATGTTAGCAAAGATCGGACCCTTCCGAGTGGTGAATTCCCCGGTCTGGGGGTTATAGATCTGCGTTCCTAACAGGTCCGCAGGCAACAGATCCGGTGTAAACTGTATTCTTTGAAAACGCGCGGCGATGGAGGCCGCTAAAGTGCGAACCGCCAAGGTCTTGGCCAGACCCGGTACCCCCTCCAAAAGCACGTGACCGTTAGCCAAAAGCCCAATGAGCAGCCTTTCCACCAGGTAGTCTTGTCCCACGATCACTTGATGGAACTGCTCCAACACCCGGTTTACCATCACACGACCTTCTTCGGCTTTGTGGTTCAGTAGTAGATAATCTGAGTCACCCACCGATCGGTACCTCCCCGCCTACCACACCTTGTGTGGTACATCTTTACTTATTGTAGCGACCCCTCATTTTGCCTGTCAAGGTTGAGCATATTGTTATTCTAACACAGAAATGTGAACAAAAAGTTAACACAGGCCAGCTTTTGGGGGCAGGAAAGGTACTCTCTCCCGAGGGACACGTGTTCACCTTGAAAGACCGCTACTTTT
>DUMW01000058.1 GCA_012839765.1 Bacillota bacterium | reverse complement strand
ATCATGGAAAGAGTCCTCCTTTTAGCGCTTAGCGCCTTCTTTTCTTGTTTGAGGACTCTTTCTTTTTTTGTCTGGAATATCCTCCCTCTCTTCTTCAAGCGTCCCTACGAAATTTGCGTGGACCCCGTATTGCCTGAGCAAAATCCGTCTAAGAATTGTGGCGGCGCTTCTCACCCCTTGTCGCCGCAGGAACCCTTTGCTTTCGGCTGAAGCAACATCCCTAGCCACCAAGTCTGTGGCTTCGCCCCATTTTCAGTTCGTTACGTAGGAAACCACCGGCCAGTACTTTGCTACTGTTATCAGAAGTGTACTTATATTCCCAAATTTCTGTTCCAATGTATCCTGCTTGCACCGCAAGAAGTCCTTTAGGCTGCAATCTCCCATATCTTAGCTGGGCTCTTGATGTTCTCAGTGAATCTCGACATTAAACCATTTTCAGCACGCAAGTTACAAGAAGAAGTCAGCCTTACAACCCAGAACACTAGAAAACCATTTCTTGCACCGGAATCTCTCGTTTACTATTAAGTAAGGGCGTCCAGCAGGACGCCCCGATCCATGCTCCGCCCTTGGCTTAAAGTTTGTTGAATTCCTCAGGGGTTATCGGCGCAATGTGAATATTGCTGAACCGGACCCGGCCGCCGAAGGCCATAAAGCCAATGGAGCCCGTCTCACTGTGCCATTTGTCGGTGTTGAAGGTCTTCACCCGGATCCCATCGATGAACAGTTTGACCTGGTCACCGCAAACCACCACTCGCACATCATAGGGCCGCCCCAACTCAAGGTCATAGAAGGCCCGATCCCGCTCGATCCACTCCGGCTCATCGAAGCTACTCCTGAACCTTAGACCAATTCCGTCACTGCGGCTTGCCGCACCCTGACGGATAACCAGCTTATGGCGTGGCAAGTTACTATTGGCGTTTGAACGGAAAAGGATGCCGGCAAAACGCGAGTCGCTGTCCACTTCCATAAAGGTGATCGTTACGCTAAGATCAAAATCGGCTACCTCAAGACCCTTGAAATAGATGAAAGCACCTAATCCATCTCCAGCCCTAGGAGGAAAGTTGGCCTCCAAAGCATTGTCTACCACTTGCCACTCGTCCGCGAAGACCTGCATCTCCCTGGGGATGCTACCCTCACTGACTTTGCTCAGATCCAACGTATAGGGCAAGGTGATCTTGGTGCCCTCGTGCTCAGAACATCCACTTAGCACCAGACAAACCAGCAATGCAACAAAGACAAGACCGTATTTACGCATGAGCTTACCCCCCTCTTTGGATTTTGCATAACGCGGTCTTGCTACCCCGTCGACTATCTCTACCGCGTTACCTGGCCAGACCGAAGGCCGCCCATCTGCAGACACAAACGGCCTCCGGCACTGGCCAGCAACATCACCTACACGCTCCCTCGAAGCGGCTTAGGGAATGGAAGCTGTCACTTACTAAATCCGTCCTTTTTGGCACACCACAACAGAGGCACTAGTATATGGAGTTGAATTTCTCCTCATCCACCGAATCGATCCGGATGTTACTGAAGCGCACGGTGGCACCATGCACCACAAAACCGATGCCTCCCTTTTGCAGGTAAGTCCTCGCGGTCAGATCCATGACCAGAGTATCCTCGATGAGGAGTTTAATGCGATCGCCGAACACCACCAGTCGCACCCGGTAAGGGGTATTCAGCTCGAAATCGTGATGCAGGGGCATTTCACCGATCCGGGTGGCCTTCTTGTCAGAGTCACGGTACAGCAAACCGATACCATTACGGTCCGTAGTCCGCTGTCTGATCTGCAACTTGTGACGAGGCGCACCGGTGGCGGGGGCGCTACGGAACATGATAGCACCAAACCGAGAGCCCTGGGCAGCAGACTTAAACTCCATGGTCAACTGAAGATCGAAGTCATCCACCATCAGGTTAGGGATGAAGATGAAGGCACCCTGACCGTCACCGGCCGCGGGAGGATAGTAGCCTTCCAGGGTCCCATCTACAACTTGCCAATCACCGTTCAAAGGATACCATCCAGGCGGTAGACTACCATTGGGTACGTTGGATAAGTCCACTTCATAGGGCAAAGTAGCACCAAGGGCCACACCTGCTACAAGCAAAACGAAAGCTGCTACCAGTACACATCTCACAACCAGATGTCTATTCATTTTTCCTTTCTCCCTTCCTATGTCGTTTATCTGTGGCTCCGCCTCTAGACAGAGCCTTGTTACAGCCTGAATTCATACTCAATCCGGAACCAGCTAACGCCGGGTGAAGATCTGCCTCAGGCGCTCCAAATCGGCTTTTGGTTGCCGATCGATGGTCAGCAGACCATTGACCTCCTGCTCCACATCGGTCAATTGCGTATAGCAGTAACCGGCAATTTGGCTAAAGCTCAAAAGAGCGTCCACCAACTGGCTCACCCGGTTCAGCATATCTTCCGCATCCTTCGCGGCATTACCGTAACCCCATCCCGACTGGCCATCTTCGATTTTTACGCCGCCGAACTCCGAAACAATGATCGGCTGATCCGTAAGTTTGAATCCGTCTAGGAGGGTCTCGCGGTTGTGACTGAAGGTGGTGGCATTGGGATTATCTGCAAAGGCTTGAAAGCGACGTTTAAGATCCTTTGCATCCTGGGTGTATTCGTGGATGGTCAACAGATCCGTTGTCCCATGTTGCCATCCGTCATTGCTTACCACTAGGCGGGTGTGGTCTAGGGAACGGGTATGGTAATACAGGGACTCGAGGTAGGCCACGATTCTCGAATCCACGCTCCGGAAAAGCTGATCCACGCCCCAGCTCTCATTCATAGGCACCCAGGCAATAATACTGGGATGATTTCTGTCCCTGAGCACTGCCTTAGTCCATTCCCGACGCAGGTTTTCGGCACCGGTTTCGGTATATTCGTAACAGGCGGGCATTTCTGACCAGACCAACAGTCCCAACTTGTCACAATAATAGTAGAAATAGGGGTCTTCAATTTTTTGGTGCTTCCGTACCCCATTGAAGCCTAAGGCCTTGATCAGTTCCACATCCTTCTTCAAGTCTTCCACCGATCGAGGCGTATAAATCCCTTCGGCCCAATAACCTTGGTCCAAAACGAGCCGCTGGTAACAGGGCCGTCCGTTGAGATAGACCTGACCATGCTTCCGCGTTACTTCCCGCATACCAAAATAGGTCTTGATCTCATCCACGATCTGCCCATCCCGCTTCAGGGTAAGGGTCAGGTCATACAAGAAGGGATCCTCCACCGACCATAACCGGGCCTGGGGTACAGGAACACTCATCTTCGCCACGTCCATCGGAGTAATGTTGCTCCATCGGGTGTACAGCGGACTCACGGTCACATCCTGCTGCACAATCTGTTTCCCCTCACAAAGAACCGTGGCCTCTAATGAGAGCCCCTCCACTACCTCACTCAAGGTGTACTCGATTAGCAAGCACTGATTCTCTATATCCGGCACCAAATAGAAATCTTTGATGTGAATTCTGTCTAGATGCTCTAACCATACCGACTGCCAAATTCCTGTAACCGGGGTGTACCAACAAGCCCACGATTTATCCCGGGCACTCTGTTTTCCACGGGGTTGGTCGATCCGCGCCATGTCCACCACCCGCAGGACAACCTCGTTTTCCCCCGGTTGAAGCAGATCGGTAATATCAAAGGAGAAGGGAACATATCCCCCCTGGTGACTGCCTACGTAAACACCATTCACCCAAACGGTGGCCTCATAGTCCACGGCCCCAAAATGGAGGATCGTCCTTTTGTCCCAATTGGCGGGGACGGAAAAGCGTCGTCCATACCACACAATGGGATGATACTCCGACGTCCCTATTCCACTAGCCTTCGCCTGATAGGGAAAGGGTACGACTATCTGTTGATTGAGCTTAGACAAGTCCTGGAACCAACGTTCTTTCGTGCCCCTGTTTTCATCGTCAAAGGCAAACCCCCAGGTTCCGTTTAGACTCATCCATTCTTTCCGAACCTTATCAGGTCGAGGATATTCGCTTCTCAACACACTACTCAATACCGAAACCCCTTTCATTCAACACAATGCCTTCGGAAAGCCCACTGGTCTAATTCACCCCGGCTCCCATCCTTCCCAGTGCATTGTTCTGTGCATGCACACCCACTAGATCCATAAATGCTCCATAGGAAGCACCGATCTCCCCTTGCTCCCACCCCCAGGACAAACTGCCAATGCCAGATAATTGGTCACCTGGTTTCCGACTTTCTGTTCAGAAGCGATGCCTAGACAACCTACCTCACCGAATACATTGGCTTCTATCCTATGTTCTTCTTACCCATCTTCTTTCCAAAGGGCTGCAGGAAGCGATCCTTCGTGCAACGATAGCCGCTCGAGACTAGACAACCTTATTCATCGCCTGGTGCAAGGGGCAGGTTTCCTTGTTCCTTTTTCTACGTATGATCCTGCAGAGATGCCTCGACAAGGCATCTCTGCCTCCCAACCACCGATTACAGAGCTTCGAACTCTTCCGGAGTGATACTGTCGATACTGATGTTACTGAAGCGCACACGGCCACCAAATACACCCAAGCCAACGGCGCCCTTGTCCTTATGCCATTCTTCCTCAGCAATTTCCACATCGAACACGAGGTTGTCGTCTATGAAAAGCTTAACCTTGTTCCCGCATACCGCCAGACGGAAATCGTAGACTTCACCCAGTTCGAAGTTTTCACTATAGGAGGCTCGGGCTTGCTCTTTACTTGTGTTTGCGGCATTCCTGAATAGGACACGCAAACCGTCGGCCCTGGTTCCACCCCGACGCACCTGTATTTTGTGCCGTGGCAGGTTTAGGTGGTCGGCCCGGAAAAGCAACATGGCGAAGCGACTATCGCTATCCACCGCTTCAAAACTAATACTTACCCGCATATCAAAATCTGCCAACTCAAGGCCACGGAAATGCAAGAAGGCTCCCAATCCTTCCCCTGACTGCGGCGGGAAGTTTACTTCTAAAGCGTTATCGATAACCTTCCAGTCACCTGTAATAACCCTGATCTCTTTAGGAAGGGTCCCCTCTTCCACTTGGCTCAGATCCAACGTAAAGGGTAAGGTGATCTCCACGGGCTCTTGCTTCTTCGTGAAGCAACCACTGAACATTAAACAGACCAATAAGGCCATAAGCGTAAGAGTGTACCTGCGCATAAGTTGTTCCTCCCTTTTTGTGATTCATTATATCTAAATGGTGTCTGGGCACCATTTAGTTCAGACCTTGGAAATTCAGCTCACCAATCTGCAACGAGTCACCTGCAAAACCACTTTCCACCAGGGTCAATCTAAAACGTTCATATCCCGACTTTCCATCGACCGCGGCCGACAGCTCAAGTTTGATCCAACTGTCATTGGCATCCTGTTGCACGATGGAATAGGGCAGTTCCTCCCAGGATTGCCCGTCTTTAGAGACGGCAAAACATACAACGTCCCTCACCCTATCCGCCATTGCAGGCTGTACGTAGATGGTGGCCTGTATCAGCTGCAATTTTGGAGTATCCCAGATGAGATACTCGGTGGTATCGGCCTCTCTGGTGAGCCGGTTCTCATCTCGGAAAAACAGCTGCGGTGAGTCCTGCCGATATACCCAACCCTCCGACTTCGAGGAAACCTTGTCATGGTTGATGACTCCGAACAAGGTCGCCTGGGGAGCTCTCAAAGGATCGAAAAGGGTCCACCGGTTAGCAATGGCAATAGGTACCTCTTGGGACCAGACCAGATACTCCTCGTCATAGACCGCAGTCAGCTTCAGGGTCTTCGGCCCATCGGCAAACAACGTACTGTCGAAACTCAGTTGTTGCGGCACTGTCGAACCCCTATATATTTCTCGGTCATCCAATTCCACGACCAGAGTCACGGGGACCAAACGAGGTGAACTCGTATTGAACACCACTGGCACTTCGCCACTAACGGTCTCCGCCGGCCGAGGACTCCTGATCTGTACTCCACCCGTCTCCGTGAGGAAATCCCTCAGCACAAAATAGGCACGATGTGGATTCATGGAACTCCAGGAATGATGATAGTCCGAAACCCGAATCCACGTAGACCGATACCATTCCTCGAAAGGCGGCCGTTCCGCCTTCAGGATCTCCCTTTCCAACTGCTTCAAGTACTCAAAGGCCTCTAGGCAAATTGCAAAAGCCCGATCAAGATTGGGTTCCCTCAGGGCTTCGCTCAGTTTCAAAGCGGCCTGCACCGGTCGATAGTCGATAAGCATCCCGAACTGCACATGTTCATAAAAGAACTGACGTTGTTGCGGCGTCATCAGCTCTGACGCCTGCCGGGCCAATTCCAGAGCCCGTTCAAAATCCTTTTCCCTCTCGGCCAGAGCGGCAATAGTACCCCCGCCCACTTGGTTGTAGGACTCTCCGGCAAACTTCTTATACAGGGATTGGACCATGCTGTACACATGGCCACTACCATACCAGACCCGGTCGAAGGAACCCATCAACCGATAGTAATTAAAATAGGAGTTGAAGGCAGGCAGATAGGCCGTATCAAAATACTCTTGGCACCACCACTCCACAAACCGGTAAGCCGAATTGGGGCCACTGAGGTGACTCTCCGCATCCCAGGCGATATCGGCGATCATCCGGACCTCCATAACGTGCTCCCGCAGCTCAGAAACGTTGACCAACAAATACTCTGTAGCGCCCGCGTCAACAATGTTCCGGAACTGCTGCTCAATGCGCATCGGGGTAACGGTGTGGATTGTCTGTTTGGCAGACCAACCGAAAAACGCCAGGTGGTAGTAAACCCCGTGCTTGTCATTAATTCGATGGTCTTCCTCGGTGGGCAAAGCCCGCATCACACCGTCACCGTCATCATCCCAGACCAAGATGACCCCCTCGGGCAACTTGAACTTGCCCTTCTGATAGAGATCCAGCATCTCGTTATACATGGTAAAATGGAAGATGGGTTCTTTATCCGGGGGTAGAAGCTCCTTCACCATCTCCACCTGCAAGGCAAAGATCTCGTTATAAATCTCAATCTTCTCCTCATCGGTGGTGCCTGGCGGGAAACTATAGGGATAATCATCGGTAGCCCGCATGCCAATGGGCCAAATGCAATCTAATTCACGGTTTTCCAGGACTCCGGCCTTCCAATACTCGATGATCCCTTCCCGGTTGCTAAACCAATCATAACCACCGCTGATCCCCCGCTGTTCCGCCAGTCCGTGCTTGGAAAAACCATAGGGGTTAGAGATCAATATGTCGTAGTGTTGGCCGCTGTAGTACAATCCCCAATCACTGGCCATCTTTTGCACAGCAAAGTTGCGATATGCCCTTGTGAAGGGAACTACCATGTTCATCTTCAACCGAAGGGCCGTCTCAAAATACCTTTCGTACCACTCGATGGGAACTTCACCCCGAATGTATGGGTACCCAGTACTGGGATCGATGGGGCGAGGCAGAATATCCTCATCGTCGTGGAACAAGCCACGGTATCTGAAGGTAGGCGAATCGGAAAGGTAATCCACCTGTTTCATCCTCAGGGGATTGTGTCTTTCTGGTTCATAGCCCGTCCAATGATACAAGGGATCAATGCCCAACCGTTCACTCAATGTGTATATCGCAAAAGCTGTACCTCGGAAATTGGAACCAACAAGATAAACGTCTTGATCAACGGTTACAATCTGAAAGGCTTCCCACTTTCCCGCCAAGAAGGCTTCGTCCACCGCCTCCGGCACATCACCAACCCCCAGAGTGATCACATGGATCCGGGCCAATGCCTCCTCGGAGGGAGTTTCCACAATCTGCGGGGTCACACCGGTGATCTTAGTCAAATCTTGGACAAGGAAGGTTACCGCCTGTTGCACAGCCGAGTGTTCCACTGTAGACACTACGATTTCACAACTTCGGTTCCCGTTCACCAACAAAACAGCCGATTCTTCCCCTGGTTCCACAACCCAGGATCCCCGAATAGGTTCAGTCCAACCCTCGGCAAAACTACTTCCCACCGCCACTGCGATAACCAACAAGACAAAGCTAAAAACAATGAAAGCCTTACGCATCGTTACACCCTCGCCCCCTTCCTAGTCCAGTCGCTCCCCGTTAGGTGAAGTCACCGAGGGCAACAAACCGTCGCCCTCGGTTCTTCACTTGCAAACTGCGTGCTGACTTAAAAATAGGGACTTCCTACTTAGCCAATCCCTTCAACTGCAACATGGTACTGGCCTGTTCCTGGGCCCGGGCTATACCTACCTCAGGCGCCACTTCACCCCGGATGACGGACCAGACATGATCGTTGATGATCCTGCCTACATCATCGTCCACGACGGGTCGGATATAGCTGTCGGGATCCGACAGAAGCTCGATCCAGACATACTCCCAGGGAGAAGCCATGGGGAAGTAGGCCTGGTAGTCAGCAACCGCGTGCAACCATGCCGCCGGCCGCCCGGTGACCATGATGTGGTCAACAGCCGCTTCAGTGGCCAGGAACTTAATCCAGCGCCAAGCCGCTTCCTTCTTGCTGGAACCAGAGCTAATCGCAAAACCGATACTAACAATCTCACTACCGGCCCGTTCCAACTTCGGATTCGGTCCGAAGGACCATTCCCAGTTCACGTTGTTCCGTCGCAGGATCGGTGTAATCGACGGCCCTGCGTGCAGGAATATGGAGATCTCTTGTGCAGTAAAGGGCTCGGGATAGGGATGATACGCCGCGATCCGCTCGATGGAAGTCACCCTCTGCAAGAACTCCAGAGCCTGCCGTACCGCTTCAGTATTCATCGTGATCTGAGTGGGGTTGATGTACGGTTCATACATGAATCCACCCGCATTGTGGATCCAGGTGCGCCAATGGGAATAGGTAGCGCCCCAGCGGGTCACATTTCCGGCCGCATCCATCCGCAAGAGCTTCCGTCCAATATCAGCGAAATCGTCCCAGGTCCAGGTGTAGTTGTACCGGGAGGGAACCTGCACGCCACTTTCCTGGAAATGGGTGTCGTTAAAGGCGGCTCCGATTACCCACAGGGACATGGGCAGGAACCAATGGCCACCCTCCATAGGTCCGTCGAACATCGTAGCACATTGTGCGGCGATGGGGAGAAAGTCTTCCCAGGAGATCTCCGAGTCATTCTCGATGAAGGGGTCGATATTGTCAAACAAGCCGACAGTGGCCAAGTTGTAGTGGTCCGAGGAAAGGACTTCCATCACATCGGCCCCTTCCTCCATACCATGCGTGAGCAAGAACTTCTCCCGCTGTTCATTCCGCCCGTGGACAATGATCTCGATCTCAATGTCGGGGTTCAAAGCTTCGAATTTCAGCTTGGCCGCTTCCAACCAGGCAGTCCAATCCCGCTGATTATACACATCGTGGGAGTGGCGGATTACGGTCTTTTCCGCGCTTACTCCAAGGGACAGAATAAAGACCAGCGAAATAGCTAGACAGAAAATGAAACGTTTTTTCAAGATCCCGCATCTCCTTTCGTTCTCCGGTTCAGAGTTTGCCGGCAACTACAAAGTCTATGAAGCTTCACCTTCTGAGTTCATCATCAAGACACTCACGTGTACGCCTGAGAAATGTGTTGTTTCCCCCAACACGCTTTCTGAGCCATGACATCCTTGAGACAATCGTGAACTTATATCATATTTTGTCCGATCTAGAACACAAAAGCGTCCTGCCTTCACCTCCTCCAAATCGGAATATGTTTCATATCTTACAGTTATGACAGGACCCGAAGTTCCAGATCGCCGAATCTTCTTCCATATTTCGTTTAAAGGTAAGTATATCTTACTCCAGATCCACTTTTCGGTCAAGACGCCGTCCCGGGGACTCCGGAAAGGCCGAGGAGCCCCCACATGGCATCAGACCAACGTTTCGCAGGTACGGACCGCCTTATCGGCACTAATTGGCAGTAAGGTTTTACCCAAGGATTCGGCCACCCGAAACTGTCAGGTCCTGCTGTAAGCCTTAAACCTACTCCAACGCAGCCAACTCCGCAATCTCCACACAGGCCCACATGAGGGGAGCCATACCGTGCCAATCACCAGCCCGGGTGGGTCGTTCGAAGTAGTATTCCAGTGTATCACCGGCGTTAGTCCCGACGCAGATGTCCTTCAGACGATACAATGGATCCAACCTTTGTAACAATGCCTCAAAACCACGGAAGGCGGCCTCCTTCGCCTCCTCACTAATCTGCTCTGGGAGCCATCCGTTAATACAACCAGCGGCCAGGGAATATACAAACATTGCCGTACAGGAGGTTTCTTGGTAAGATTCGGGGTACTCCAGCACTTGGTGCCACATACCTTCTTCATCCTGAAAACGTAGGATGGTGTCCATATATTCCTGATACATCTTCAGGAGTGTGCCCCATCCTTCAAAGCCTTCAGGGATGAACTTCAAACATTCCACCAAGGCCACCGCGATCCAGCCGTTAGCCCGTCCCCAGGCATAGGGCACACTAAAGGTGTGCTGGTAGAGACCATTATCCTTCAATAACGCTTCTCTGTAGGCTTCAAACTGGCTTACCACCAAAGAAAAGTACTCGGGTCTGTCCAGGATGTTACCAGCCAGGGCCAACATAGGACAAACCATGTACAAATCGTCGGCCCAGAATCTGCTATGATTCACCACCCGCGTAGCGCCAAAGACCAAGTCTACAATGTTCCGATTGGCAAGATCAAGGTACCCTTGATTGCCGGTATACTGATAAAGCTTCAGGGCCACTAGACCGGGCATGTCTTTGTCCACATGGCCAGTGGCAATCTGTCTGTTACCGTTGACAAACTCGTCACCCCACAGCAGCACCATTTTCAAAAAGAGTTCGTCTTCAGTGGCCTCGTAGACCCGCAGACCACCGTCCAGGGCAATCACCCCAGAATAGAACCAGTCGAAATGGGGCTTGATGCTAATCTTGGCCACTTCGCGGGCTACATGCATGGCCCGCTCCTGGATATCTACCCTTTGGGCAAAGACCGGTACAGTCAGGACCACAACGGCTATTGCCGTCAACGCCAGGGATAATCTTCGTTTCATATTCTGTGCCCTCCCCTTCTTGTAGGCATCGTCAATCGACAATCAAAGGTACGTTAACGGCATCCTGTAACCCCACTAGACGGACATAACCTAGTTGCAGCTCATCCTTAGGTAACCCTTGGGCAGTGAAGACCACCCGGAGGAATTCCGCCTTGAGGTCTGTGGGCACCGTAGCGATCACTTTCAGTTCCCACCACGGGTTGTCCTCAGTTCCGGGCCTGATGATCTCCGTTTCGCAGATAACCGGGTACCAATCATTGCCATCGGGCGAAGCCTCCACCCTTACACTGCCTTCGATTTCCGGATACTTACTGTACACCGTTAAGATACCACGATACAGATTGGACAAATTCCAGGTCAAATACTCATCGGTATTGCTACTACGCAGCATGCGATCCCGATCACCGGAAAACAATTCCGGGTTGACATCGGTATAGGCCCATCCTTTGGACTTGTCGGAGGTCTTCAGGGACTCAAGGATACCAAACAACCCCAGGTTCTTCGGAGGCAGCAGATGATCCTCTAGTACGGTCCAGTTGCTGACAACCACGCGCTCTCTTCTTTCGGACCGAACACCATGGACAGTAGTGGCATGGATAGCAATGTCATAGGCCCCATCCTCTAAAGCCAAGGTGTTAAGCGCACCCGACCATGGTAGGGAAGTGGTCTGGAAAGAAATCCGATCTACACCAGTGGTATCGAAGACAATCAACTTCTCATCGGCGACGAACCGTTCCACCACGATTTCCACCTGGGCTAACTCCTGGTCCGGGATAACAGGAGCAACCTCCAAAAGCACTTCTCCACTAAGCCGTGCCCCCGGGTCAGGGGTGACCAACCGAGCATGCTCCACTTGGAATCCGGTATCGTACTGATATTCTGTATCATGTTGATCCACCAAGCTAACAGATAGGCGATAATAGCCCCGCTCCAGCTGCGCAGGATCGAGGATGAGCCCTGTCGGTAGAACATCGTCTTCATACCAGATTTCCTCGTTCATGGCAATTTGTACCCACTTCACCGGTATCCCCGGGGCTTCCACAGATACGGGAGTCACTTCCGTAAGGGTGTCTCCCTCGTTGAAGGAGGAAATCCACACCATCCCTGCGGGATAACCCAAAACCATCACTTCACTCAGGGCCGCAGTTCCGGCCGGATTCACCAGTTTATCGATGGAAATCTCAATCCAACTGATGTCTTCATTGTCTGGCAGTGTTACTACAACGGCCACGCCCGGCTCCAGCGGGAACATTTCAGTGGTAACCTGCCCCGCAACCTCGTCGCCCGTTCCGTAAGATACGGTGGCTTGTTCAATCCGCGTCCCCATTACACTGCCGTACAAGAAGAGGTACTTGATCCTTCTCGGGGTCGGCCATTGGAACCGAACCCAGGTGCCTTCGCCGTCGTTGCTTGCCCAATCATACTGGGCATTCTTGATCTGGGTCACGATTTCCCCGTCCTTTAGGGCATCCACCCGATAGGGAACTCTCACGGAACTAGCGGTCACAACGGCCTCCGCCGCCAGATTTACCAGGGGCGTAGTTCCCGAGGGTTTCGGCTGCGGTGTCAAGGTCGGACCACTCACATAAATGCTACCATCTTGTCTAAAGCCCATGCGGTCAATGGCCAGGCGACGGTTTCCGCCACCCACCGCCGGATCAGCATGTACGTGGTAGACGATGAACAGCTCTGTTCCATCGGGAGAACGTACCACGCTATGGTGTCCAGTCCCTGAAAGCTCCCCGACCCAGGGTCCCCGGGAAAGAACAGGGTTATTTGCATACTTCACATAGGGTCCTAAAGGATGCTCGGATACCGCGTACCCGACAGAATAGTGGACGCCACCGTAGTAGTTGGCCGAGTACATCAAATAGTACTTACCGTTATGCTTGACGACGTAGCCACCTTCGTTCCACAGGCGGTTCCCGGAGAGCAGCTCCCAAGCTTGATCCGGTTTGATTAAAAGGACTGGCTCTCCCACCACAGAGGTAAAGTCATCACTGAGCTCAACCCCGTAGATGGAACTCTCGTAACGCCCTCCGCCAATACCCACTTGATCCTTTGAATAAAACAGATACTTCCGACCGTCGTCGTCGATGAACGGGCTAGCATCGATAGCGGAATAGCCGAAATCGAAGAGGGGATGACCTAAATCCTCAAAGGGCCCGATGGGACTGTCGCTAATCGCCAAAGCCACTCGCTTCCCGCCTTGGGGACGCTCCGCTGAATAGAAGAGATAGAACTTGCCTTCGTACTCAATGACCTCCGGAGCCCAAAAATCTGCCACGCCCCACGTGTTGGCCGGCTTTACGCTTCCTTCCCGTTTCCAATTCACCAAGTCATCGGAGGACCAAACAGACAACCCGGTGCTGTACAGATAGAACCTGCCGTCTGAAGCTCGGATAACACATGGATCCGCTATACCAATGTCAATCGGATTGTTATACGTGATCGATTCTAGGGATTGGGCAGCTGCCGTCATTGCCATCACTGCAATGAGTAGGAAAACGGAAGCGACCGTCAATCCCCTTTGTAGACCCCACTTTTTGTACATGCTTCTTCTCCTCCCACAAACAAGGCTTATACCGATAAAGCTTCGCTCCCTAGGGTTGCTATGCTAAACCATCACCTACCCTCTTTACCCCCGTATGGGAAATATGAGAAAAGGCCCCTAAGGGTAAATATCGTTGACCTATGTATCCTAGTTAATCACTAGTAGTCCCCGAAACTTGCCGAGGCAATGCCAACTATCAAGCTACTCCAGTTCAGAACGCCCCAGCCGTCTTTCAAACCACCCAAGCACTTGCCTACCACTATAAACCCTGGGGAACAAACCTCCGGCCACAACGCCCTACTTTTACCAAAATCTACAATAACTTGGGCCCACAGCAGGCTGTGCTCAACCAAAGCCGATGCAAATGATGGCTTTATCTCCACAAAACAGCTTCTATTCTTAAACAAATAGTTGCTGCTTATTACACATTATGGACTAAGTTACCTTCATAGTACCACAGTTCGCCCGGGAAATCAACTATATGATTGCGGCGCCTTGAAAAAGGACCTAGGTCTTTTCGCCAATATTGGAAAAAGGAAACAGACCGGAGGAAGCCCTGTTAGCCATTACTTTCGTTCCGCCCAAAGGAGGAGGATGACTCCACAGAGGCCGAAGATGAGGTTTGGTAACCAAGCTGCCGCCAGTTCCGGAAGATAAGCATTGCTTCCCATAGAACGGAAGACGGCAGAAATGATGTAGTAGGCAAAACCCAAGGCCACACTAGCAGCTACGCCAAAAGCTTTACCACCCCTTACCGAATAAAGGCTTAAAGGAGCGGCCAAAAAGACAAAGATGAAGGAAGATACGGGCATAGACAACTTCATATGGTAATCCACTACGAACGAACGCACCTGCAGGCCACTACGCTGAAAGCGTGCGATGTGTTCCGCCAGTTCCTTCCTACTCATCTCATCGGCGGTCTTGTATCCGCTAAGATAAACATCCGCCGGCTCTGCGGTAACAATCTGCAGTTCATTGAACTTGCGCTCATTGACCACCATGCCGTCCCGATCTAGTTCCGTGCTGACCCCGTTACGCAAGGTCCACAGATTATCCTCGTACGTCCCCTCCCGGGCACTGATGATCGAGGGAAATCCTGTGCGGGGCAACTGATAGATCAAGATATCCTGGAAGGTCTGGCGCCCCGGATCTATGCGTCGAATATAGAAAAACTGATTGTCCAACCCTTTGAAAAATAGGTTCTGTTGGATCCGGGGGGATTCTTCTTGTAACACCACCCGACGCCACATCATCTGAAACTGGTGGTTGGCCCAGGGCACCACCCGTTCATTGAACTCGTAGGTTAACAGAGTCACTAGCAAACCCATCACCAGGGTGGGGATAATAAACCGGGTAAACCTCACTCCGAAGCTTCTGACCACTGTAACCTCATTGTCCTTCACCAGTCGACCCAAGGAAGTCAAACAACCATATAGGGCCGCCACAGGAAAGCTCATGGCAAAAAGATGAGGTAGTTTGTATAAGACCATTTTGGTCACTTGGGAGGCAGGGATCCGTTTGACGAAAATAAGATCGCTCATCTCGAAGAGCAATTGGCTGATCAACATCAAGGTGAAAGCAGCAATGCAGAGGAAGAAGGGTCCCAAAAACTCCTTCATCACGTATCGGTCAAGTATCCTAAACTTCACTAACTTCCTGCGCAACTGGCGATTCCCCTCTGACAAACCAACCCACGTCCTTACATCTCTCTAGATACCTCTCTCTAGCTTACCCCGTTGGGGAAGCCCCCATCAATAAAAGAAAGGGACCTAGTCCCCCGGATCATCCCACCAGCAACACAGGAAAAGGGATCCGGGGAGACTAGGTCTTCGTCGTCAAAACTGCGTGTTGAACTTCACACCCCAACCCAGTTCTTCCATATCAACCAGGTACAAGTCTAAGTCAAAGCGAGGTGAAAAGGCTAATCTTATTCCCGCATTGAGGTGTTTACCGTCAAACTCACCCATCACCATCGCCACAGGCACGGACCAGGACTTGGTTCCCGATGAGATGGTAACGGGATTGACCACATAGGACAAACCCACAAATACACCATTAACACGGCCCTGGCCGATCCCGGCGTGAATCCTTGGAGCCCGTACCCCCAGGGATTTGCTCGCCACCAGGTATTTGCTGTTACCCGCAATCTCAAAACTCACCGCTGGGTAATCGACGCTCTCTTTTAGTAGCTGCACCTTCACCCCAGCGTCGAATTTCCCCGCTTTCCCATCCAGCTTGGTCACAGAAAGCTTCGCCGCCACCTCCGGCGAGATGCCCCAGGAAACCTCCCCTTCACCTCTGTTGTCAATATCTTGAAAGCCAAAAACCAGGCGTCCATCCTTGGTCAGGTCTGCCGTTGGCACGTTTACCAGGATGCCATTGGCGGCACCCAACACCGGAAAAAGGCAAACGAGACAAACCACAAGTCCGCTCAAAACCCAATCAATCCGTCGCACCAGAACCACTCCTCCGAACTACGGAATCAAGATTCTTTTCCAGTTCCTCAATCCTCCGGCCAAGCTCCTTCACTGTACTGAGCAACTCCGGCAAGCGACGGGTGGCCGCGGTAATCCGAAGTGCGTCCTGATGGCGCTGGGCCGGCGCTCCGGACACCAGGGAGCCAGGCGGAAGATCATTGGTCACCATGGCCCGGGCAAGAATACGACTGCCGGAACCAATTTGGATGTGGCCCACCGCACCAGCCTGTCCGGCGATGACCACATTATCACCGACCTCGGTACTACCGGCGATACCCACCATGGACACCAATAAACAGTTTTCTCCGATGACCACATTGTGACCGAGCTGGACCAGATTATCAATCTTCGTCCCCCGCCCGATGATGGTGCTATCACAGGTGGCACGGTCCACAGTGACGTTCGCCCCTATCTCCACATCGTCGCTAATGATCACATTGCCGATTTGGGGTACCTTGGTATGCCCCGAAGCCTCCTGGACATATCCGAAACCGTCGCTACCGATAACCGTTCCTGCGTGAATAACTACTCGGTTTCCCAGCACGCAGCCGGCCATGATCACAACATTAGGATAAAGGGTACAATCATCACCGATAGCCACATCATGGCCCACATACACTCCGGGATAGAGGGTCACCCGATTCCCCAACTTGGCTCCATCCTCAATCACCACATGGGCACCAATACTGCAGTCGGCACCCAGCTCCACATCAGCACCAACCACCGCGGTGGGATGAACGCCCACCGGACGGGGATACTGGGGCGCAAAGACCGCCAGAAGCTGCGCAAAGGCCAACCTAGGATTGGCTACCTTGATGTGGGGCTTATCCAAGGAACCGTCGGCGGGGACAATCACCGCTCCGGCATTGCTCTCCTCCGCGACCTTGGCCAAGACTTTCTTATCGGCGGCAAAGGTAATCTCCTCGGGGCCAGCAGTTTGGTATCCCCTGATACCCTTAATCACTAGATCAGGGTCACCACACAGGGTGCCGGCAACCATCCGGGCAAGTTCCCCTAACTTATGCCCTGTACTCATCGGGGCTCACCTCCGCTATTCCCCAAGGTCGATCAATAATAGCTGCTCAAATCTACGCCCAATTCCGCTAGGACCTTCACCGTCAGATCCACACCACCAACCAGGACAACCTGTCCGTTGAGCACCAAATCAACCTTCTCGGCGGCGGCCACTTTGTAAATGGCCTGGATCAGTTCGTTGTAGACTTCGTCTTCTACCTCTGCAGTCAAAGCCCGCTGACTAGCATCCAACTGGACCTGATACTCCGCCTGAATGGCCTGGGCCAACCGCCACTTGACCGTCTCCGACAGGCCGTCATTGGCCTCAAGCTCCGCCAGCTCTTTATCCAGTTCCTTCTGGAATTCCTCCAACTTGGCTTGTAGTTCGGCGTCCAGACCTACTTCCACCAAACGCTGCCCTAAGGCAGGCTGCACATAAGCATAATAGATAAATTCAGTGTCCACATACCCCACGGTACTCTGCTGGGTAGCGCGCAGAACACCGCGTTGTCCTGCCGCCAAAACCAAACCGAGCATGAAAGTCAAAGCAACTGTTACAACCAAGTAATTCTTGTGTCTTCTTTGCATAGTCGTTCTCCTTAAATTATGATTGTAAGGACGCAGCTTGGCGTGCGTCCTTCTCAGTATTTCTACTGATTATTAGAACTGCTCTCCGATGGTGAAGTAGGTCTTCCCGCCCTCTTCACCGATGCCATAACCCAGACCCATCACACCGAGGGGTGTATCGATGCGAACACCGATCCCGTAACCCACCTTCAGGTCCTTTAGAGAAATGGGGGTATTCTGGTCCCAGGCATTGCCCAAGTCTACGAAGACCAATCCCTGAACGGTATCGGTTAGCTTCAGACGGTATTCGGCACTGGTGGTGAGCATCTTCTCCCCACGGAACTGGGCATAGTTATAGCCCCGCAACGACCCGGTACCGCCTACCCGGAACAGTTCATAGGATGGCACCTCACCGGTCTGTACCCCCGCATCCACCCGCAAAGCGATGGTATGCTTGTTTGTCTCTCCTAGCTGGAAGTATTTGCTGGCACTACCCCGGTAGGTGGTAAAGTCCAGATCCCCACCCAGGAACCGACCCGCCACTTCCACACTGACAAAACCAGCCCACCCTTCGCTGGGATAGAAGGGGTGGTTGCGAGAATCGGTCTGGGCGATCAAAGACAGACTCCGCAGCTTCTTGTCATCATTTATCGTCTCGTCTTCACTGACCACGTTAATATCTTCAATCTTCAGGCGCGTAAAGATATGACTAAACAAGCCCAGCCGCCGTCCGAGGGTCACATCGCCACCCATCCGATGATCGGTCGCTGGTACATCATCATAGGTTCTGGTCACTGTGCGGTTGTACGCACTAAGGCCCAAGGAGGTGGGGCTGTCCCCAAGATAGGGGAATTCCAAGCCGATATCATAGGATGTCTTCTTCTTACCAAATTCCCATTTGATATCGATGGTATTGCCTGTACCACGGAAGTTGGTGTCCTGGACCTGGATAAGGCCGACAAGACCGTCCAGCTTGCTGTAGCCTGTACCGAAGTTAGCCAGACCGGTCTGGCGCTCTGTCACCTTCAACCTCAAATTCACCACATGGGGTTCATTGGTCTCCTCCAGGGAAGGTTCGATCTCCTGGAAGTGCCCCAGCATCATCAGTTTTCCAAGGGTTTGGCGTAACGGCTCTAAACGAATAGGTTCGCCGGGTTGCATGAGCAACTCCCGCCGAATGACGTTTTCCTTGGTCTTCTCGTTACCTTCGATAATAATCTCACCGTAAACCAACTCCCGATACACAATCTGCAGGACGCCTTCTTCGGTAAACTGCAGACTGTGGGGTTGGATCAGGTACCCATGCTCGTCCTGGACTTTTTGTACTGCCAACCAGATATCGTTGTCCAAGCGGCGGGCATTCAGTACGGCACCGTCCTGCTGGGAAATGTAACGCCGGACCGTGGCCGGATCCAAGTGAAGCAAACCAAGGATCTCAACACTCTCCACCACTGGATTCTCGGTAATCTCAAAAATGAGCTCGATGCCATCCTGATAGGGCCTACTGTCCACGGCCACATAGTAGATGGGACCCGACTGGGCGATATTGTCCAGATCCTGGGTCAGCTTTTCCGTATCAACGGGTTGTCCAATTTTGGTATAGATTATTAGCTGTTCAATGTAGTCGGTACTGACATACTCATTCCCCGTAATGGTAATCTTTCTAACGATAGGTGCAGTTTCCTGGGCAAAGGTCACTGCCCCCAGGGCTAGCAAGCAAGTCAGGAGAACAAGTAGAATCAAGTAATCCTTCACGTATTTCACCTTATTGCCCCCTTCAACAATCCGATGACATCATAAAACAAATAGGTGGGATGCCTTACTCCCTTGTAATTCTCGTTCCCTAGGATAATTCCTGCTCGTGGTCCGAGACAAATTCATCCCCTTCTGGTGAGGTTTGTACAGATTCTGTGGACTCCTCTTCCCATGATTCCTTCCCGGGCACAATCTGCAGGTCGCACAGAACTGTCCCTATGGCCACAAAGGGCAGATCAATAACCCGTTCCACCCGTTCTTCGCTTTCCATATTCATCAGGGTAACCTTTATCTGGTCGTTCCGTAACCGTTCGGTAAACTGACGGATCAAGAGGTCTAGATCTCCGGCATCGGCAGATTCTTCATCGAGGCCGGGTGTGCGTACCGCCTCCGTCCAAACCATCTCCTGGGCGAGGGCCGAGTAATCGGGGTAGTAAAAATCAGCGCTGCCAGACTCTACTAGGACCGTGGTCATACCCATCGGCCAATGGTCGGGCACTTCCAACACCACCTCATACTTTTGAACCGCTTCCCGAAAGGGCCGAAGGACAATCTCCAGGACAACCTCATCACCGGGAGAGTAGTACTCCTGACGGGCAACGACCTGAACCAGACTAGCCCGCTGCAGTTTATCCGAAACAGTAATCCGAGCGCTGATCCGCTCCAAATGCACCGGACGAAACTCGTTGGTGGCCAGCAAAGAGACGGCCTCCGACAATTCCGTCACTGCGGTAGCCCCAATGTCGCCGCTGCAATACACATTAGTCCGGATAAGGGGTTGGACCAGGTCCCGGGATTCAATGGTGAAATCAACCAGGGCTGTACCGGTGCCCACCCGGTCCAGGGCCCGGTCCACCAGAGCCAGGGCACTGCTTCCGAAGAGGTATGTAATCAGGTTCTCATCATAGACAGCGTAAAACTTAAGCTGCTCTCTTTTCCCTGTGGATGTATCCTCAATATCCAGGACCACCTCCGTATACTCAGGCACGATGCCCAAAGTCCCTGCAATGCCTGCACTCCGATCCTGGAGAACCGTCCCCGCCGGCCGAGTAGGATAGGCCAGTTTGAAGGGCAAAGGATCCGCATCCACCGTATCCACCACCACCGCCTGGCTCAATAGCAAAGATACACTGCCCGCATGGTAGAAGGGGTGTCCAAAGGCCAAAAACACTCCATCCTCTACCCAGGTGACTGTGCCCACAGCTACCACCGACACATCCCCATAGACCAGTTGCACCGCCACGGCACTACCCGGTTCCAGCTCCGCCACGACATCGCTCCCTGCAGGCCAACCCCGCAAACTCCCCAGGGGCCTTAGGGAAAAGATGTCTTCCAAAGCCCGCACCGACCGTGTGGTGTAACCGTAGGTAAAAACCGGGGCCATCAGAGGTTCCAGGCCAACTGTATCCTCGGGTAATTGCTGCTCCGGAAGCAGGGCGAGGATCTCCAGCATCTGCTCGATGGGAGTAACCAAGGCATACCGATGGGAACGATCGTTCAAGGCATAGCTTAGGGCACCAATCAACTCTCCTTCGGCATAGACGGGGCTGCCGCTCATTCCTTCGGCGATGCCTCCCGAACGCTCGGCCAATTCCTCGGAGATCCGGATCAAGATCAGATCCTCATCCCCGTATCTGCCGAGAATCTCCACAGGAAACTCCTCTACGCTGGTACCACGCAGCACCGTCTTCATGCTCCCTGGCCGGGAGAGACTTTCAGCCTGGGCCCACACCCGCTCGACTCCGGCGGCAATACCAACGAAAACCAGACATAACAAAAATAGACTGACCGTAGGACGCCGTAAGCGCATCGGGTCAATCACCTTCTTTCTTGGTAAACTCCCCACAGGGCCATCCACGAAACTGGCTCCTTTGGTCTGATGCCGCCTGGCCCTTGACCAAGACAAGGATTGGACAGGCAAGAATAAACCCGTCCTTCGCGGAGGGAACCTCTGTAGTCTATTCTTTTAGCTGTGGGTGTTGAAGAAACAGTAAAAGAGGAAAATAGACTGCTCATCCGGCAGAATAATCATTCAATACCCCTGGACTCAATGGGTACTGTTTGTTGTTCATCAGGACCTTAATTCCGTCAATGACCGACAAAAGCGGCTCCGCCGGCAATTTGACCTGAATACCGGTGGCCTCTTCCAAAACCTGATCCATACCGTGCAACAGGGCCCCGCCCCCGGTCAAAACCATCCCGAAACTATAGATATCCCTAGCCAACTCGGGGGGAGTCTGTTCCAATACATGGACAATGGTAGCGATGATCGGCTCCACACACCCCAGGAGGACATCCTGCAGCTCCGTGGCGGAAACCTTTCTCACTTCGGGAAGTCCAGACACGTAGTCTTGTCCCCTAATCTCCCACTGACCATCCCGGGGGATTACCGTACCGATAGCACACTTCATCTGCTCCGCAGATAGCTGACCAACAACCAAGTTATGGTGTTTTTTTAGATAGCGCATAATGGCCCGGGTAAAGTCCTCTCCACCCACCTTGATGGACTCGCTGATCACCTCGCTATCCATGGAGAGCACCGCCACATTGGTGGTACCCGCTCCGATATTCACCACCAAATGGCCCCGCGCTTGATTGAGATCGAGACCAGCACCCAGACCGGATAGCAAGGTTTCCGAGACTAAGTGGGCCTCCTTGGCTCCAGCACTATAGGCGGCCTGCAATACAGCCCGCCTTTCCACCGAATTGATCTTGGGCGGCACAGAAATAATGGTCACCGGTCGGAATAGGCACCGTCGCCCACAGACCCGGAGGATCAGATAACGAAGCAGCAGTTCCAAAATCCGGTGGTCCGTCATGGCGCCTTCGGACAAAGGTTGGAAGATCTTGATATGTTCTGCGGTACGTCCCACCATATTCAAAGCCGCATGCCCCAAGGCCTGGACCTCGTCTTTTCGGGTGTCAATGGCCACCACCGCGGGCTCCTGGACAACGAGCCCCTTCTGGTCCACATAGGCTAAGACATTGGCCGCACCCAGATCGATGCCAATACGCGCTGCAAACACACAGGAAGCTCCCTTCAACATCCCCAAAGCATTAGGTCTTGCCTATGACTTTTTCGACAAAAACCCATCGTTTCCTGCTAATTCCAGAAAACCGGGTCCGATGCAGACAAAGGCGAGTAACTAAGTACTAGTCCCTCGCCCATGACCGCAGAACCGCCAAGAAAACAGGACACGCCTGGTCATACACGACCCTCGAAATGTCCTGTGGCCACCGCGTATTGTGCCTTTCCCGAACCATTCCCAATGCCCATTGAGTTTTCTAGATCCCAGACTACGGTGTCTGTCCTACGCACTCTCTATCTCCTTATATTTCCTCCTCGTGGCTTCGCCACCCCGCAGGTGTCGCTCCGCCTTGTTCAATTGTAAGATCTTGGCCACCTGCTTGGCCAGTTCTGGATTTACACTGGGGAGCCGTTCGGTAACGTCCTTATGGACCGTGCTCTTACTGACTCCAAAGACGGTGGCGGCCTGTCGGACAGTGGCTTTCGTTTCAACTATATAGCTGCCAATCTCTACAACTCGTCTGCGGATGTAGTCTCGCATCAACCCGCCCCCTCCACCACTTGCTAATTAATGTATATTGTGGGGAGGGGGCAAATATGAATAGAAAAACAAGAGTTGATTCTTCCCCTGGGAAGGACGTGCTACCGTCCTTACGGGACAGGGAAAACCCAGTTACTAGGATCCTGGTGCTGCCCTTGGTAAATCACTTTCCAGGTCAACAAGCCAGAACCTGCACTGGTCTTACGTCCAATGGTTTGACCCTGGGGCACCCTTTGGCCGTCGCTGACCAAAACCACGTCCACGTCTTCGTAAATAGTCTCCCAGCCCGATCCATGTTCGATTCTGATCTGACCGGGACCTACGACGTAAGCAACACCGGGGGCCGAGGCGGCCACCAGTTCCACCCCAGTAGAAAAAATCACCCCGTCAATGTACCGCCAATCACCGTATTGGGGATGGCGTTGCCAACCAAATCCGGCCACCACCTCTCCCCTCACCGGTGCAGCAATAGTAAGAGGATCAAAGGGTGGCGCCGGTTCCTTGGGTAATGCCTCCAGCTCCGGCTCCGAAGGCTGGGTAGCAGTGGCCACCGCGGGCCAATTCAACACCAACTCGCCAAACCAAGGACGGGGAGTGTCCACCGCCAATTTGCTGTGGGGAATGGACCCTACCACCGGCGGCGAAGGTTCCGCCTCCGGAACAATTTGTTCCAAGCGTCCAAGGAAGTGATTGACCACCAGTCTTTGAACAACCAGTACACCCCCCACCAAAAGGCAGGCCACCAATGCCCAGCGAACAAGATAACGACGGACCCTGCTTAGGGACCGGATCCCTTTCCTGACCCTATCCCCTAGAAACCCAAGACCTTTGCGCAAAGGATACAAGATGTTTGTCATAAAATCACCCCGTTAGTTATTCTTCCCGGGGCTACCAATTTAATACATGTGTATAGAATTATTGGGGCAGGGTGGGCACTCCGATCCGAAGGTAAGTTACCTCCCTTTGGGGGTCGTAGAGTGTTCTGATCTCCACATTAACAGCACCTATTTGGGGAAGGGTCACCACCTCTGCGAGGCGGGGAGAATAGACTCTAAATAGCTGTTCCGCATCCATTACTTCACTGCTATCCCTGCAGTGACCGGAAATCTGGTCTAACAACAGGGCTAAGTCTTCGTGCGTGAAAACACCCGGAAACCATCCGACAAACACCAGGTGAAAACTCTGCAGCTCCCCTACTTTACGGCAGGCCCGCTTGATCTTGCGACGCGATGACCACACATCCAGGCTCCGGTCTTCCGCCCCCTCGATCCAATGGACCGAAAGGATGGTCTCGGAAGCCACCTGATCGTAAACCCAGTGTTCACCACCAAAGGAGGTGGCCACCACCGCCACCGTTTTTAACGGTTCTTCGCCATAGGCCCGCACGCGGTTGAACCCCGCCTCCGCCTCCGCCAACAGCTCCAGGCCAGCTGGTTTCAGTCCCAATCGCTGGGCGAAGGCCATGGCCACTTCCTTCAACTCCCCTAGGCCGAAATATTCTGGTCCCAGATATACGTCCGCGGAAATCTCCAGACGGGTAATATGTACCCCGGCCTGCTGTAGACCCCACACCAAGGGATACTCCAAAAGGCCCTCTTCCATCACCCGGGCCCCCTGGTGCATCAACAACAAATAGACGCACCACACGCCAACCAAACGGAGGGCCACCCGGAGCACCGGTGGTACCTTTGTCTCCTTCCGCTTCGGTGTTTCCGTCTGCACAGACTGTTCTGGGGACACGGCCTTCACGTCCTTCTTTTGCTAGATTACATAGTCCCGCGGACGGTTAGCTATTCGCCCAAAATGATGATATATGGCATCACGGATCCGCACACTTGCCTTGCCATCACCGTAAGGATTAGGTGCCAGGGCCATCTGGCGATGCTTCTCCCGGTCCTGGAGGAGGTCAGCCACCAGTCGATAGATTCCCTCCCGCCTGGTACCGGCCAATACCGCGTTCCCCGTCGCCAAACCCTCGGGGCGTTCGGTGGTGTTCCGAAGGACCACGACCGGCACGCCCAATCCCGGCGCCTCTTCCTGAATTCCACCGGAATCGGTCAAAACAAGATAGGCCCGCTGCATCAATCGCACAAAATCGTTGTAGGCGGGAGGAGGGATCAAGTGGATACGCTCCTGCCCACCAAAGGCCGCGGTAGCCTGGTCCCTCACCACCGGATTCCGATGTACCGGGAACACCACCTGCACATCGGAAAAATCCCTCACTAAGTCCCTCACCGCCGCAAAGATCTCCCGCAAACCGGCACCCCAACTCTCCCTCCGATGGGCCGTAAGCAGAATCAATCGTGCAGTGGACTCTACAAGCCTTTCCAGGGCTGGATCAGAAAAGCTTCGGTGATGTTCGATGATATACCGAAGAGCATCCACCACCGTGTTTCCAGTTACGTAGATCTTCTCCTCGGGAACACCTTCCGCCAACAGGTTCCCTTTGGCCGCGGCCGTAGGGGAAAAATGCAAGTCGCCCAGATTACTAGTAATCCGACGATTCATCTCCTCCGGATAGGGATTATACTTATCCCCGGTCCGCAGTCCTGCTTCCACATGTCCAAGTGGTCTTCTCCCATAGTAACTAGCTAGGGCTGCCGCCATGCTGGTGGTGGTATCCCCGTGGACCAGCACCAGATCGGGATCTTCCCGGGCAATAATCGCCTCCAGACCAGTCAGCACCCCACAGGTAACTTGGGTCAAAGTCTGACCCGGACGCATCAAATCTAGGTCATAATCGGGCCGGATCGAGAAAATGTCTAGTACCTGATCGAGCATTTCCCGATGTTGCGCCGTCACCACCACAATGGGACGGATATCCGGTTCCCTTTTTAACAGAAGGACTAGGGGGGCCATTTTAATGGCTTCCGGTCTGGTACCAAAAACACACAGTACAGATAGCCGCCTTTTCAAGACTTCCCCCCTCATCTACTGCCTCACTTATGTAACCCGCTTCTTCCCCATCTCAAAGGAGGGATCACCTGCAACCGTTGGGCCATCAAGGTATAGCCATAACTCAAGAAAACAACCACAGGGAGTGATACCCAGGCGGGCAAATGGCTTAACCCAAGGGCGATACCGGTATTTCCAAGGCTCATCAGCACCAGTACCGCTGAGGCTACGGTCCCTGACCGCAGATGATCGGCCAAACGATAATGTAAATGCTCCCGGTCCCCAAGGTAAAAGGGTGTCTTACGTTTGGTCCGACGGTAGATGGCCCAGGCAGTGTCCAAAATAGGTAGGGCCAACAGGATAAAGAGTACCGAAGGACGAAAGGCCCCTACCCCCGACAGCCGCGTCATCAGTACCGCCAGCAGGAACCCGAGACTCATCGCCCCCGCATCTCCCAGCACTAACTTGGCCCGGGGGAAATTGAAGGGTAAGAAACCAACGAGCGCGCCGGCCATCACCAACACCATCGCTCCTTCCGCCATGAGACCCAGCTGCCGGAAGGTTACATACAGATAGAGACAGCAAGCGAGGCTGATTCCCCCCGCCAGTCCGTCCAAGCCGTCCACGAAGTTTATCACGTTGGTCATGGCGACAAGCCAAATCACCGTGGCAGGATAGGCTAGCCACCCCAAAGACAGGGACCTGCCGGTCAGAGGGCCGGTCACCTCAGGGATCAAGATCCCCCCAGCCACTGCTACCGCCGCCACCACCAGTTGACCGATGAGCTTATACAGGGCCCTCAGTTCAAAAATGTCGTCGCAAATCCCCAAGACTAGAATCATAAGAAGGGGAATACTGACAAATCCCGGACCGTCAAGAAAAAACAGGGTAGACAGAAGGATCCCCAACACGATGGCGATACCGCCGCCGTTGGCTAAAGGCTGGGGGTTAATGCGGCGATGATTGGGATAATCCAGCAACCTCAATCTGGGTGCAAGGGAATAAAGCACACCGCTGGCCACCGCACTGAAAAAAAAGCTGAAAATCGCCGCCCTAACCACCCTTTAACGCCTCCCTAAGGACTTACCGCTTCCACCGCGATCCCCGCCTCTTTCAACAATTGGGCGGCCACCTCATCGGGGTAATCCCCCGCGTAAATAACCCGCACGATGCCCGCGTTGATCAGCATCTTAGCACACAGGATACAGGGTTGGTGCGTAACATAGATACTACAGTCCTTAGTACTCACACCATGCAAGGCGGCTTGGATAATCGCATTCTGCTCTGCGTGAATCCCACGACAAAGCTCATGCCGTTGTCCTGAGGGAATCGACTGCTCCTGTCGTAGACAGCCAATATCCAAGCAATGGGGCAAATTGGCGGGAGCGCCGTTATATCCTGTGGCTACGATCCTTTTATCCCGAACCAGCACTGCACCCACCTGCCGGCGCAGACAAGTGGACCGCTTAGCCACCAACTTTGCAATCTCCATGAAGTATTGATCCCAACTCGGCCGCACAACGTACACAGAACCATCTCCGCTGGTTGCCAACCGGCAAAGACGATCCTGTTTCCTCCCCTCCGGGAAACATTCTCTCCCACTAGTCTTCCAGTTGCATCATCTTATCGATTCTGCGCTTGTGTCGGGGGTGCTCCGCTTGAAACTGGGTATGCAACCACACGTCCACCAGTTCAACGGCCAGCCCGGGCCCCAACACTCGGGCTCCCAAACAAAGCACGTTCGCATCGTTATGCTCCCGGCTGGCCCGAGCAGAAAAGGTATCACTGCAACTGGCCGCCCGGATTCCCCGCACTTTGTTCGCCGCAATACACATGCCGATTCCCGTACCGCAGATCAAGATCCCCCGCTGACACTGCCCGCTGACCACGGCCTGGGCGACCTTGGCGGCAAAATCTGGATAATCCACTGCTTCATCGGAATCCGTTCCAAAATCTATATAGGGAATGTTCTTCTCCTTCAAGTACTCGATGATCTCCGCTTTCAACTGTACGCCAGCATGATCGCAACCCAATGCAACAACCATGTGACTACCTCCCCAAGAATCACCCTTTACCAAGTCAAGCAAGAGCACTTCAATTGCCTTTTCGATCTCCCTGGCACTTTTCCGGTAGATCTCTACCCCTTGCCCGAAGGGATCGGCAATGTCTAAATCTTCGGGTCCATCGCCGTACTTTCCTTCCTGCTCCGACCGCAAAGCCGCATACTCCTTCAGTGTAAAGAGTCTGTCCCGGATCCAGGGGAACTCCTGTTCAAGCAGTTCCTTGTGTCGCCGGGTCATAGTCAAGACCAAGCTAGCCCCCTTAAGGTCCTCTGCGGTCAGCAGGGCCGCCCGATGACGTTCCAGATCCACCTGGTAATCCTCTGCCATCACCTTCTGCGCGTTCTCACTGGCCGGTGCCGCATATCCCACAGCGACTCCCCGGGACAGCACCTTGATATCAGTTCTCCCCAGTTCCCTCAGACGTTTTTTCAAGAGTCCTTCCGCCATGGGGGAACGACAAGTGTTACCGGTACAGACGAACAATATGGTCTTAATGCCCTTCACTCCTTTACATAAGGGATTATGACACGATCCTTCCACCAGCCGCCTTGCGCAAGCGATTCATGATCGCAAGACCCAGTCCCTTCTCCTCTATCCCCTGCACAACAATATCATCAACACCGAGGTGATCCATTTTTCGGAGCAGTCCGTATAGGTTGGCTGCGATGGTCACGGGTTTCTGGACCTGGCCCATCGGTTCCAAGAGCAACTGGCCATTGGTGTATAAGGGAATGCTCTCGGCCGGAGCCATGACGGCTACCCGCCGGCCCGCCTTGGCCAGTTCCCCCGCCAAAGCCTCCACCCGCTTTTCCACCCCCGGACGATCAAGCACCAAGTGCACCCTGGCTACGGGAGCGTAATGACGATACTTCATCCCAGGCGAACGGGCGATGCGCACCGTGCGCTCTTCCTCCAGGGCGGGATCCAGATCCACCGGACCGAGGATCTCCCTCAGCTCTTCGACGGTTACACCCCCTGGACGCAACACCATCGGTGGGGTGCTGGTCAGGTCCAACACCGTGGACTCCACCCCGATCCCCGTGGGGCCACCATCGATGATACAATCAATTCTTCCCGCCAGGTCCCTGTGGACGTGAGCCGCCGTCGTCGGGGACGGACGCCCGGAGACATTGGCACTGGGTGCGGCCACGGGTACCTGGGCTTCGGCGATCAGCTTCAGAGCCACCGGATGATCCGGCATCCGGATCGCCACCGTGTCCAGGCCCCCGGTGGTACGCAGGGGCACCTGTGGAGCCTTCTTGAAAATCAAGGACAAAGGGCCAGGCCAAAAGCGCCCTATGAGATCCCGAGCACAGGAGGGAACACTCTGAACCAGGTCATACAACTGTTCCTGCTCCGCAACGTGGACGATCAAGGGGTTATCCTGGGGTCTTCCTTTGGCCTGAAAAATACCTGCCACCGCAACTTCGTCCAAGGCATTGGCGCCTAAGCCGTAGACCGTTTCAGTGGGAAAGGCCACCAGACCGCCCTGGCGTAAGATCGCGGCCGCCTGGGCCATCTGCCCCTCATCGATCCCTGTGCGCATGTCCAAAAATAGTGTATCTTTAGGCAACTAATTCCACCTCGAATTGTCTTCCTGGCAGAAAACGAGAACTCGTTCGATCCCTGCATGATCTTTGTGTACCTCTTCCAGGTTCCACCCCTTGGCCATTCCCAGCTGGCAGACCGCTTCCCTTTGTCCCGCACCGATCTCCAAAAACAAGTAGCCCCCCGGTAACAGATAGGGTGGGGCTTCCTGGAAGATCCGCCGGTAAAAGTCAAGGCCATCAGCCCCCGCCTTCAGGGCGATCTCAGGCTCATATTCCCGGACCGACCGGGGTAACTCCTCCCATTGGGGGAGGGAAATATAGGGTGGATTACTCACCAAAACATGGGCCTGATACCCCGGGGGCAAGCCCGAGAGTAAATCACTGCGGAGAAAGCGGCACCGGGAAGCAACCCCATGTCGCTGGGCATTATCCTCTGCTATGGTTAAGGCCTTCGGACTAATGTCCAAAGCCATCACAGACACATGGGGTAGCAAGTGGGCCAGGGACACCGCGATGGCACCACTGCCGGTGCCTATGTCCACAATCCGTACTTCCCCCTCGGGAAAACTGGCGGATACCCGTGTAATCACCGACTCTACTAGTATCTCCGTATCTGGCCGTGGAATTAGCACATCCGGGGTCACGTGAAATGACAGGGACATGAATTCCTTCTCCCCCGTAAGATAAGCCACAGGGCAGTGCTTGCCCCGGCGGGCGATGAGCCGGCGATAGCAATTCAGCTCTTCCTCCGTAACGGGACGATCGTGGTAAACATACAGCCAAATCCGCTCAAGCCCTAAACAATAGGCCAGCAACACCTCGGCATCCAGTCGGGGTGTATCCACCCCCGCCTTTTTCAGGTAATCGGTGGATAGGGTCAAAAGCTCTAATACTTTCCGACTCGGTTGCCCCATCTACTTCTGCTCCTCCAGATTTCCCAGGGCCAGTTTCTGTTCCGCCTCGATTAACGGCTCGATGATCAAGTCCAACTCGCCATCCATCACTTGATCGAGATTGTATAAAGTCAAACCGATCCGGTGATCCGTAACTCGACCTTGGGGGAAATTGTACGTCCGGATCCGCTCAGACCTTTCTCCGGTACCCACCTGACTGCGCCTTTCACTAGAAAGCTTCTCCTGCTGTTCCCGCTGTATCTTGTCCAGCAGGCGAGCCCGCAGAATCTTCATTGCCTTTTCCCGGTTCTTGTGCTGTGATTTCTCATCTTGACAGCTGACCACGATCCCCGTAGGAAGGTGGGTAATGCGCACCGCGGAATCTGTGGTGTTCACACTTTGTCCACCGGGACCAGTGGACCGGAAGACATCGATCCGGATGTCCTGGGGGTTAATCTCTACTTCCACTTCTTCCGCTTCGGGTAAAACGGCGACCGTCGCCGTCGAAGTATGGATCCGCCCGCTGGCCTCCGTGGCAGGAACCCGTTGGACCCGGTGCACGCCGCTTTCATACTTGAGTCGGCTGTAGGCACCCTTGCCACTGACCATAAAGATAACCTCTTTCAACCCATCCAGCCCCGTGGTGCTGGTACTCATAGTTTCCACTTTCCAGTTAACCGTTTCCGCATAGCGGTTGTACATACGAAACAGATCCGCGGCAAATAGGGCGGCCTCCTCACCACCGGCCCCGGCCCGGATCTCCATAATGACGTTCTTATCGTCATTGGGATCCTTCGGTAGCAGCATCAACCTTAGCTCCTTAGTGAGCTTCTCCTTCCGCACCGTGAGTTTTTCCCGTTCTTCTTCGATAAGGGCCGCCAAGTCCGGATCGTCCTCGGACATGGTGTCCAGCTCGGACAGCTCCTCCTCCACTGCCTTGTACTCCCGGTAAAGCTCTACCAAACGGCCGAGATCCGCATGCTCCTTTGCATATTGGGTATACAACTGCTGCTGACCGATAATCTCCGGATCCCCCAACTTCTTTGTCAGCTCTTCATACCGCTTTTCCGCACTCGCCAATTGCTCAAACATCTAGATAACACCCCGTCTTTAGCCTTACACTAATCTTCTAAGCGTTCTGATTCTTTCTCTCTTCTTGGTTCAACACGGCTTCCAACGAACGGATCGCCACCATGATCTGATCGTCGTCCGGTTCCCGAGTAGTGAGTTTCTGCAAAAGTAGGCCCGGTTTGGCGACCGCCCGTACCAAGGGGTTGGCATTCTTTTTGCCGGCCAGTTTAATCACCTCATAGGACAAACCAGCCACCAAGGGTAGAATCGCCAAATGGGTCAACACACGAATCAAAAAGGGTGGACGACCAAAGAAGGAGAAAATAAAGATACTGGTAAAGAAGACGATCAAGATGAAGTTTGTGCCACAACGGGCATGGATGGGGCTGTGCTTGCGCACATTGTTCAGCGTCAGCTCCTCACCCTGCTCGTAGCAATTGATGGTCTTGTGTTCGGCTCCATGGTACTGAAAGACCCGCCGAATATCTGCCATCTGGGAGATCAGCGCGATATAGGACACAAACAGGGTGATCTTGATTAATCCCTCCACCACATTCAAAAGCACATTACTAGTGATATGACTCTGAACAAAACGCAACAAAAACGCCGGTAACACAATGAAGATGCCCACCGTAAGCAACAGGGCCATCGCCATTGTAAGGACCAGTTCCTTCGTACCCAGTTCTTCTCCCTCATCCTCGGCAATAACACTAGCAGAATAGTTGAGAGCTTTGATAGAAATCACCAGAGTCTCCACGAGGGAAACCGCCCCCCGGATGATGGGCCAACCGAGGAAGGGATACTTGTCCGCCAAGGGCTGCAATGTTTCTTCATTCAGGACAATGTCCCGATTGTTATTCCTTACGGCAATGGCCATGGTTCTACGACCACGCATCATCACGCCTTCAATTACCGCCTGGCCCCCATAACTGAATCTCTTGCTGCTCATTTTCATGGCTCCTTCGCGCTGTAGAAAGTAGTTCTGGTACCCTCTCTTTAGGTATCCAGATCAAAGCCTGATCGTTGGGATACAGATAGTCTTTACCGCTGGGTGCAGGAATGTGCGTCTCTCCCCGGTGGATCGAAAGCACATAGGCGTTGAACCGTTCCTTAAGGGCAAGTTGAGCTAAAGTGCTTCCCGCCAAGGGACTGTCCTCCGAAATGGTCAGTGTAAGTAGCGCCATTTCATTGCCTGTCCCAGTCACTTCCTTAAACGGTCGATACTCCAAGGGTTGGTCATAGGCCGCGCTCTTCAAGTATCGATAGCCTCGGGGTAAAAAGAGTCGGGTCACTAGTCCGATCAGCAACCCCGCTCCCCAGCCGGCCAGCAATGCTCCAAAGGTCCCGTAGGAAGCGATTAAGCTGACCTTCAACACCGTCATCAACATTTCCTCGGCCACTGACGCCGCCACGATTTCCTGGAAAACGTTCAGCCCAGCGATCATTCCCACGTAACCCGAAATATTCCATTTGGTAGCTACAGCTATACTATAGGCGATTCCGGCGGTCAGCACCGCTCCGAAGAATACCGGAAGGCCCAATCGGGTAATAGTACCAAAGATAATCCCGATAAACAACCCCTTAAACAGGGTCAAGGCCGTGGCGGTGATCCTGGGAACAACGACAAGCACAATCTGTTTCACCGCCGCCCGACGGGTACGCAAACTCGGCAGGGACACCATCAAATCAAAGGGCAAAAGGGCCGTAAAGATCGCTACAAAAGAAGAAGTAAGCCCGGGGAATCTATGCACCGAATAGTAGGCCAAGCCTACGGTAAACGCCCGGGCAAACGAAAGCAACCGTACCGGCCACTTGGGCTCTATTCGCTCACCCATTCCCCACCCCTCCCCTTATCATCTATGGGCAAGCCTTCAACTTAACAATATGGTATCCCTGTAAGCTTTGCAACCTGCGGTGCCAAAAACCCCTTGTTAATCGGAGCAAATCCTACCAAGTCGCCAAGCGCCCTAGTTCTTGAGCCCGTCTTCATACGTTACCAGTTCAATTATACCCAAGAATAATAACCATCTCAATCATTGAATGGGAAAGACAAGCTTCAGCTGTCCATGGGCCGAACCTCTCGGATCAGCAAAAGGGACAGACTCTTTAGTGCTGACCCACGTCCTTTCACTGGGACAAACTCATCGTTGGGGAAGTCTCCGAACAGCGCCTGCGCAACCATGCAATCCACCCTCAACCGACTTGGTTTGAGACCGAAATGTGCTTGTCCCCTCCTCACAGTTCCCTAGATTGTTCTCCCAAACAGTCATTGATATAATACTGCCAAAGGAGGGGAATTCCGTGGCCACCATCGTGCACGTCGATCTCGACGCCTTCTTTGCAGCCATCGAACAGAAGCGGAATCCCGAGTATCAGAACAAACCTGTAATTGTGGGAGGGTTAGGTCCCAGAGGGGTTGTATCTACTTGCTCCTACGAGGCCAGAAAATATGGGGTCCGTTCCGCGATGCCCATGGCCCAAGCCCGCAAACTCTGTCCCCATGCGGTTTTTCTCCCTCCCGACCTGGACTATTACCATGAGATCTCCACGATAATTCACAGGACCTTCTACCAGTTCACCCCGGTGGTAGAACACCTCTCCGTCGATGAGGCCTTCCTCGATATGACGGGATGCGAGCATTTTTACAAAGACCGTCAGGAGATGGGTCAGACCATTAAATCAAGGATTTGGTCCGAGGTGGGACTGACGGCCTCCGTGGGCATTGCCCCGAATATGTTCTTGGCCAAAATAGCCTCTGATCTCCAAAAACCCGATGGTTTAGTCATCATCGACCAAGACAATGTGCATACTATCTTGGATCCGTTACCGGTAAGCAAAATCTGGGGCGTCGGTACCCAAACCCAAAGACAACTACAGCGCTATGGAATTCATACTATAAAAGATGTACGTACCAAGTCTCCCGAATACCTGGCCAGGATTCTGGGCAATAGTGGCCCCGTCATCTGGCAACTAGCCAACGGCATCGACCATAGGCAAGTGACGCCTAATTCTGAGGCCAAATCTATCAGCCACGAAACCACCTTTTCCACCGATACTGCTGATCTGGCCCAAATCAAGGGCATCTTGGCTGAACAAGCAGCCGCCATAGGCCATAGACTAAGGGCACAGTGTCTTTCGGCCCAGACCATCACACTAAAAGCCCGTTACAACGACTTTTACACTGTGACCCGGAGCACCACGAAGGAATATACCTTTCAGGATGATGATACGATCTACTACGAAGCATGTCGGCTTTTGGAGAGACTACCCCGACGGAATCGTCCCTTTCGGCTAATCGGTGTCGGTGTATCCAAACTGAGTCGCCACCAACAGGCCTCTCTTTTCGAGGACGAATCCAAACGAAGGTTGTCCTTAGCCTTAGACCGATTAACAGAGAAGTATCAAGCCCCCATCGTCCATCGAGGGACAGAAATGAAAAAGGGCCAGGGGAAAAACCCTGACCCTCCGAAATAACCAGCTTGGTTATGCTTTCTTCCTCTTAAGCTCGGCTGTCTCCGCTGGATAGGGGTAACGTTGTCTCTCCAGTTCCGCCCTCAGCTCCTTGTTCAGAATCCGCAGATAGGTACCCTTCATCCCAAGCGACCGAGATTCGATCACGTTGGCCGAGGACAGTTTCCGCAGGGCGTTGACCACCACCGAGCGGGTAATACCCGCTTCGTCGGCAACCCGGCTAGCCACCAGCAGACCCTCATCCCCATTGAGCTCATCAAAGATCCGCTGCATTGCCACAATCTCGGAATAGGAAAGACTCCGGATCGCCGAAATGGCCATCTTTCGCTCCGTAACCTCGTCTTCTTCCTCTTCGCTCATGGCGTGGGCCATAATCATGCCAATGACCGTAGAGGCAATCTCGGCAACGAGGTTATCGTCGTCGTTGAAGCGCTCACCATCCCTAACCATCATCAACGTGCCCAAACGGCGTCCGCTGCCCACCACCGGAGCAATCAATGCAACTTTTACTCCAAGAGCGGTGGCGACATCCTTCTCTGCCGTTAGGGTGCCTACCCGGAGGAGTATCTCGTTGTAATCCTCGGGAAGCCTGCCTTCCATTAGCCAGTCGGCATCAAAATCGGTGGTCTCATAGCCAATCGGCAAGGCATAACCGAGAATTTTCCCTTTGCGGTTCACCACATAAACACTAGTGTCTTGCATCTCTGCGGCCAAAACCCGAGCGATATCGGCAAAGGCTACATCTTCTCCCTCGTTTTGCATCAGTTGGGTGATTCTTCTAACGCGTTTAAGTAATGTATCCATATTTCAACTTCCTTTCTACCTGTGTTATTATTCCTACCCATTATCAATATGCAGAAAACTGGCGACCATCGCCAAGAAGTACAAACTACGGTACTAGAGAGAATTATACCCAAAACTTATATTTCAGTCAAGTTTTCACACGCAAGTTAGATATTTACAAGAAAACGATCTGCTGACTGTCGTCTTAATTTCGCCACCGGTATACAGGCCCGGAAATACTTCCGAACGGAATGGCAATGATCCGTCATTGAACTCATCCCCGCACTCATAGACGTCGGGACCTACTGATAGGGGACAAATCCCGACTCTAAGCTGCTGGAAGGATGAATAGGCAAGCCTCTAGAATTGCCTGTTCAGCTCCCTACCTTGCTACCCCCGGAACATTTCTACCGGACACACAAATGGCCCACAAAGCTATCCACGCCGGCCCCTTCCCTCCAATGACCGTTTCCCACCCGCACACCCTGCAACCTTTAGGAGAAAGAGCGCGTCTATCACTTGGGCGACATAGCTCATTGTTAACAAGGGAGACCCGGCGTTTCGGAAAAGCGGCCGCCCAAAAAAGCCCTTCCATCACAAGTCAGTCGGTACCCTGCTGCATTGCATCCATATTACGAAGCATTGGATAATATGGTCTTTTGTCTCGAGGGACGCTTGGGAGGCATCTGCCAAACTCATACCGGTGCGGAAAGACTTTCTAGTGCAAGCTAAGTTTACTATAGTACCGTCTACATAGACAAACCCTAAACTCTTCCGTTTTTCTCATCTAGAGCCGACTTCCTCCATAATCCTTTCTCTAACGTAATTTTCTGTTACTTCCCGCATAATCCGAGGTTTTTCGACACGAGGTTCTAGTCTAAACTCAGCAAAGACAATGGTTTCTCTTGGCTTTGAACAGCTGCGTCTAGGTGCACAATTCCGGTTCTTGACAGTGTCGTTCCTGCGAAATCGCCGCTAAGATGATCCCTGCCCGATACACTCTTCTTCGAGAGAAGCATACTTGTGCGTTCCATAAGGTCAAACCTCTTCGTGCCCACATATACCTACCTTGGCCTCAACGTCCGGTTCCTTCCACTGGTCGCTTTGCGGTATCTGATGGTAGTACCCATTGTTCCCATCAAGAGTCCCTTGGAAATGGCCAAGGTCCTGCAGAAAGATTATCATGTCTCCTTAGACATGACGTACCACTCGGGGAACTTGCTGGTATGGCTCACCTTCATAGCCTGGAACCTCCCGGAACAATGGCGTGGGGGGTTGAACGGAGGTATCAACAGGATAGACAGGGCGGAGGGCATTTCTTGTGCAAGGGAACACATGTGATGCCTGGCCTACCGGCCAGGCATCACATCTTGCGACGAGCATTAGTAGAGGTAATTACTAGTTGCCGAACAGCGCCGCATAATCAGCCTGTAGCTTGGCGTCAATGGCTGGCTTAACCATTTCCACAGCCTCCTGTACTGAGCGCCTACCGTTCCAGACCGGTCCAAATTCCTTTTCTAGCATGGACTGTACCGCAGCTTGATCCACCAGGAAGTAGAAACTGTGGGCATATTCCGACGCATGGAGATATAGTTCTTCATGCTGGGGAGTGTTCGGATCGACGAAGCTACTGGCAGCCGCTTCAATGTTCACTGGGATTCCGGTCACTGTTCCCAGGATCTTTTGGCCTTCTGGCCCGCAGACAAACTTCATAAATGCCCACGCCCCCTCCACGTTGCGTGCATTCCGGGGTATGGCTAAGTTTTCCGTGAAAAGGCGAGTGGTCTGGCGCACCGGACCGGAAGGATAGGCCACAAGCTGCCATTCCAGATTCATTGCTCCTAAGCTTTCCCGGACATCTCCAATATGGGAAGGCGCCAGCTCCGCCATTGCACTCTTGCCCGTCTTGAATGAAAAGGCTTCGAGCTGGTCTGTAGGCACAACAGTCCTCCTTACGGTGATAAGATCTGCCATAAACTCCAGTGCCGCGATGGCTTCCGGCTCGTGAAGCAAGGTCTCTTTCGGGAATATCCGTTCATCATAAAGCATACCACCCCATCCTTCGACCAAGGGCGGCCAGGTCCATGGACCAGCTGCAGAAAACCACAGTCCAAAGCGCTGTGGCAGGATGCTGAATCCGGATTGCTGTACTAGGGTTAGTTTAGACGCATAACTCTCCACGTCATCCCAGGTCCAATCATTGGACGGATACTCCAACCCAGCTTCATCAAAAAACGTACTGATGTAGCCGAACACAACAGCTCCCCACGCAAAGGGCAGATCATAGAGGTCCCCCCCTGCCATGGCACCTGATTGATAGGAAACGTCGAGAACAATTGGAAACATCTGTCCCAAGTCAAAACCGTCTCGTTCAATCAGTCCTCCGATGGGCTCAAGAAGTCCGTTTAAGATATGGGCCGTATCACTCCTGTGCATATGAACTAGGTCAGGAGGCGCACCAGACACAGTTCTAACCATGAACTCACTGGGCGACGACTGGGCTTTCAGTACAACAACGTATTCATCTTGTGATGCATTGAACGCCTCCGCTAATGCTTCCCAAGCAATCCGCCAGTTACCAGCGGGGTACAACAGTTCGACCCTCTGCGGTGCACCAGTAGCGGTAAGGCCTGCACCCACCACAATCAGCATGGTCAAACAGATTGCTGTAACCCACAACCGAAGTCTGTTTCCTGCCATTACCATACTAAAACATACCTCCTATCCAGGTTGGTAAACTAAAACTCAACAAGGCTGTGCCAGTTCGTGCTTCTTCCAGTACTCAGGTAAGGAAGTCCCGATGGGCACGTGCTACTGCCCCGCATAGGGCCGGCTCCTCTACAGAGCCGGCCTCAGCGGGCTGTCGCTCTCTACTGCCAATTCCCCTCGATCCGGAGCATAGTGATGGATCGATGGCCATTAACCTCCACCTCTAGACTAGGTCCCATGGCAGAAAAGCTCACCTCAACCTCGGTACTATCCTCGATGTGCCTCTGCAGCACCCGGGTCACCTCAAATCCTTTGAGGTTGGCCGCTATCTTGAATGGGTCCTTGGGCTCTGCCTTGAAGGGCATCCCCTCCCAGGAGACCAAGTAGATGACAAAGCCACCATCAGCGGTCTGGAATATATTCCCATCGATGTCCTCTGGTGTAACCAACGCATGAGCCTCTAAGTACCACTTCGCCCCATACATAGGTTCCCTGAGCGGCACATAGTGGAGCAGGAGGTTGATCCCTTCGTTGTCGAACTTCCTAAGCCCGCGATAGTTCAGGCTATAGAAAGCTTTCGCAAGCAGGCACCCTTTGATATCCTGCTCAAGGTTCTCGATCAAGGCCGGTGCCGCCAGTTCTCGCTCACTGAGACCTAAGGCGTGGTTCAGATAAAGCGGCAGATAGGTCATCGGCTTTTCCAAACAAAGATACTGCATGCCGCCTAGGGACCGGCGCGTCCCCTCAGCCATAATGGAGTCCACTGCTCCAGCAGAGTTGGAAGAGGCACCATTGGAAGCAATCACCAGCCCCCTAGAGCGCACCAATTCAGACACCGCGTGGATTATCTCCGCATATTCTTTCTCCCAGCTATTGTCGAACTGGATCCCATGCGCGTTGGGAACTGCATCTAAGAGGGCCTCCGCCTGTTGGAGCATATGGTTAAACCAACTGGATCCCGGGCGGCAGGTCATCTTGGCACCAAAACTGTAGCTTTCCAGAATAGCCCCGTCAACAGTGTACTGCAGTGAGTCAGCAAACCGTTCTTTGGCCAACGGGAGGCTCTGACATTCCCTAGCGTTAATATACAGCAATCCTTTGATGCCGTGGTGCTCAGCACTCTCGATTTGGGCACTGAGCCCTTCATAGAACTTCAGGACGTTGGGGCTGGGGTCTTCAGGTACATACCGTCCGAAAAAGAGTTCGTTCCCGTCGGTTGTGCCCATCTGCCGGTAGACAATCCCGAAGTTTTCCAGTTCCGTAAGGAAGTAGAAATCTGACGGTCCTCCTACAATCATGGGACCATCCAACGGGTTCTTCTCATGAGGGCTGACAAAGACCTCTGGGAACCTCTGCACCATCCATTTTAGTACCGGCCGCCAGTCACCTTCATGGAGCACAAGATAGTAAGTAATAGTCTGCTCTTGCCCGGCCTTGATCGTAAGATCGTAGTTGGTGATGCCCATTATACCCAGGGGCACTTCTGATCCAAAATCAAAGCGGATGAGCCCTAAAGTATCTGGCGGCTGGCACACGGTCAGCCCATAATCCCGCTCCCCATGATACACCGCAGACAACGGCAGGTAGGTATTTGCATAACCAGTCCAGCCCTGGATCCGGCTTCGATCGCCACCATACTGGGCCATCCCGTTACGCGCCGGAAATGGATTATCATCTGCGGCAAGGAAAGCCATATCGTCAGGGCTAACAGCGGGGAAATTGACACCAACGTCGCCGCGCCAGTCTTCCTCCCCGGTATTCCTGATGCTCACCTTCCACTCCACATAGTCCCCAAAAGTCTGATACCGGCTTGTCACTTTCAATTCTGGATGTTGCTGGATTTCCTGGACAACCACCAGCGCATCTTCTTGTTTTTGGTACTCCCGGGCCCGTACGTCTACCTCCTGGCCAGATAGAACCAACCGCACTGGTTGAAACAGAAGATCCACCTTCGCCTGTCTATGAATTAGGGATGCAGGGAGTCCGCTCTCCTTGTCGATGCGCATCCTGTACAAATCTGTGGCCAACTCTTCTTCTCCGAGTTCACCCAGTTCATCATCCTCAAGGCCTACCCGGACAGGGAAGAGGAACTGCTCCTCTTGATCGGACACGGTGGGCACTTCATGGATGAACCGTGGTGACCGCGGCTGATCCCAAACCCGCACTGCGTTTATCACCATGCCAGTGGACTCTCCAATTTCAATCACTGAACGGTCATTGAGAGTGCCACCGATTTCACCGTTGAACTCCTGCCATCGGACTGGGACACCATCCAGATACAGTATCTGGTGACCATTGCTCCACGTTACACAAACGTGATGCTGTTCGTTTTCTTTCCAATCCAAGATATTACTAACCATGAACGTCCTGAATTCGTTATTGGCCGCGTTCTTATCTGGTGTGTCGTTGGTGATCCAAGCGACGATCGCCCGCTCATTGCCGTTATAATACAACCCCAGGCCGTTGTTCTGGTCAACCCGGAGTCGAAACAGGTATTGGCTGCGGCCACGGAATCCCGGAAGTGTAGTAACCCATACTTCGACAGTCCCCTGCTCCAGGGATATGTTCCCCAGGGCAGGGTAGGTAACCCTGCCCGAAGAACTTACAGACCTAACACCAGGGTATAACGGCGATTCGCCGTGTACCAGCTCTACATCCATGCCTACGGTTCCCCCCACCTCTCCGGACTGCTTAGAGATCACCTCGGCGATGGTGTGCCTTATTCCTTGTGACTCTCTAACCTCAGAAAAGGTATCTAGGAGAAGAATGCTAGCGGGGGCCGCAGAGCACCCAGCCACCATCAACAACAAGATCAAAACCATAATCAAGGCGATATGCATATATGCCACAATTAAGCACCTCTTCTTGAACGATAGATCCATCACTGCCTACTCGACTTCGATTGAATTAATGTTGATAGTACCAAGGTTAGCGTTCACATTCTGAACCTCTAAGACAATATAGAACTGCTCCCAGTCGGAAACACCAGCACCGTGCTGCTCGTTGCAAGGTGCAACGCTGCCAAACAGCATCTGGAAGTTCTCATTGTCAAATTGCACAGTCATCTTTGCAGGAAATCCAGTACTAAGTTTCATTTCCCTCTGAGCGACCATGCGGCCTTTGGGTTGAGCGTTTTCCGCCTTGTGCCACACTTGGATAAGCACTTTGTCATTAGTACTGTCGATTTCGAGGTACACCGACAGGTATTCTCCCGTATACCACTGCCCTCCCACTCGGCCATCCTCGGGGTTATACCAGCACCCGTCCTTGTTTTCGTCCGGGGCGATGGGGGCTAGGTACATCGTAAAGCGGATGTCGACCCCAGGGTCTCTTTTCACAATATCCGGAGTGTCAAATTCCACCTCGATAGTGTACTGATCTTGTTCAAACAGGATGGGCTCCGTAAAATACAGGACCCCCCTTGCCCAGGATTGGTCGTTCGCCGTAATGGATAAGCGCCCATTCTCAACTACAACGGTACCATCCAAAACCTCATAGGGCATCGGGTCGATTTCGTCCACATCACCCGGCCCAATAGTAAAGCACCCAGCCGCTAAGAGTAGCACCGTACTCAGCGTTAAGCAGAGGACTCTTCTTAGGGACATTGCTACGGATACCTCCTTGACTAAGTTTTGTGTTCATGGTCCTAAGGGAGCTTTGTGGTTTGTCTCGCACGTACTCCCTAATAGCTCATCGCCCTCAGAGAATCCAAAGTGATACCGCCTCGGTTGTCATCTACATTCTGAACTTCTAAGACCAAGAACACTTCTTCCCAATCCATGATGCTCGACCGGTGATCCCGGGTAACGTCTACCCGATCGGAGTAAAGCATGTTGAAACTGTAAGCATCTATAACCAGGCGGAGATAACCAGGAAAAGCACCGGTAAAGGGGAAGTCCTGACGGAACAGCACACTGCCGCGGAATTCCTGATCCTTCGCCTTATGCAGTAACTGCAAACTAACCACATTAGCAGTTTGGTTTATCTCAAGAAAGGCCGCCAGATACTCACCGGTGTAATTGGGGCCACCAACTCGCTGCCTCTCTGTCTCCCACCAGTTCCCCGTCGGCCCAACAGGTTCGGGGACCAGATACAAGGTAAAGCGCATCTCCGGCATGTCGTTGATTGAGGTGACAGCTACTGATTGAATGTCAAGCTCCACCATAAGCTCTTGGCCCAGCTTCACCCCATCCTGGATTGCAACAAACCCCCGGTCCCAAGCACTGTCCTTGGAGACTATAACAAACTTGCCGTCCTCGAATCCCGCACTACCTTCATAGACCTCATAGGATGTGGCTTCTGACAGTTCAATAAAAGGCCCACTGCCCAAGCAAACAGACACACTGCTAAGCAAGAGCAAGCTTACCAACAATGATACACCAAGAATGAAACGAACCTTTTTCATTTACCTTCACTCCTTCGGTTAAAATGTGTCAAAATGTAAAAGTAGCTACTCTGAACACCTTTCGAGCACACCTAGCTTTTCGAAATTGCCGGCCACCTTTCCGTCACAAATGGGTCCTATCACCCTCCTTCCAAAGGCTTTTCTGCTCTCTTTGACGTTCTCCATGGAGGATACCTAAGCATGTAGTCACCCCCCAATATTCACTTGGAACCTGCATCGACTACATGTCGTTTTCATTCCACTGTACCTTTTGCTAACATCCAGAGTATTCTTGGAACCAGTCTTTCTCTGAACCACGGTTGGGAAGACGCTATCCCAAGACATATAAACAAACCGCAGGCCCCAAAAACATGACTTCCTATCTGCTTTTACTCTTCCGCTAGCGGGAGCCCCATTGTCCGCTGTTCTTCCACAGCTAGCAGCGTCGCCATGCACCCTTCAAAGATTCTTAGCGAATAATCCGGCGGAATAGTCTGCTTCTTGCCGTGGAGGATACTCTCTACGAAATCCTGAATCACGATGCGGATAGGTTCCTGGTGTTCCTTCGGCGGTAGTGGGACGGAACGATAGCCATCACCGGTATACTCTGACAAAGAGCTGCCCATGAGTGAGACGTCAAGGTTGTCCTCTTCACCGATCACAACTACCCGTTCAAAGGCTGGGGTACCCGGTTGCACGCATAGGTTCATCTCACATACCGCAGAAGCACCGTTTTCCAGCAGCATGGAACAAAGGACGTAGTTGTCTGTCTCTAGCCGGTCACTGGTGGGATAATATGAGAGGCTCATGCCGGCCACGTCAGTGGGCTGCGAACCCAGAAGATAACAGATGAGATCTACATAGTGCACCCCATTATGAATGAACTGACCACCAGTCCACTTTTTCCGATACGGACTATCCGGAGGATAGCTGAAGAACGGCTTCTGAACGATGTATTTTAGATGTCTGGGCCTACCGAGCTGCCCTGAGTCCACCACCTGTTTTACATAATTCCACTCGGGGTAATAGCGGTAGTTCGCCATGATCTGCAGCTTCCTACCGTTTTTCTCTGCAACCTCCACCATAGACCGGGCATCACTGACAGATAAGGCCATGGGCTTTTCACACAGTACGTGCTTACCTGCCTCCAAAGCCTTGATCGTCTGTTCCGCGTGAAGCCAGTCAGGAGAACAAATGTCCACAATGTGTACATCATCCCGCGCCAAGACTTCGTCGAAATCCAATGTCCATTCGACACCGTACTCTTCTGCGTATTCTTTTACCTTTGGGTTTTTGTCCATAAGCAGAACAAGGTTTAGTTCCGGTATCTTCTTAATGGCAGGCAGATGATTGGCCGTGGCAATATTATGACCACCAGCTCCTACCACAGCTATGCCTAATCTGGTCATCCTGTATTCTCTCCTCACTGGTTGTTAGATTAATATGGTCTTTCCTTTTTCAATCGCCTCATAAGCAGCACTGAGAACCCGAGCATTGTAGCAGCCATCCTGACACCCCGGCAGATCCCCTGCGGGCTTTTCACCACGGATGCTAGAGACAAAATCTGTGATCATTTCCATCTGAGCATCGCTTACTAGCCCCGGTGCCTTTAGATTGACATCAGCCCGAAGCACCCCGCTTTCACCAGTTACATTCACGCGGATGATCGCCATGCTACCAGGACTCCGACCCGTGGTCAGGTTCCCGATGCTGCCATCCTTGAACTCAATCCCCACAAACCCAAGGGAGTCCATACCTACCGCTTGATAATCAGGATAAAAATATGGAAAGGCCCCAGCCTGCAGTGCGTGGGGTTCACCCAGCAGCCAACACAGGTAGTCCACGCCATAGCACCCAAAAGTGACCAGTTCACCACCACCATAGCCCTGGAGGTATTCTGCTGAAGCCGTAAAACCACCCAACGGTCCATTGCCCATGATAAACTCCATTGACGCAGCAACCGGCCGACCGATCACACCCTCCGCGACCTGTCTCCTAAGATCTCGAAACGGAGGAAGGTACCTAGCCCAGAAAAACACCATCAGCTGAACTCCACTTTCAGCGACGGCCCGCCGGATGTTTTCAGCCTCTTCGGGACTTTTCACCATAGGCTTGTCGCAAAGAACGTGTTTCCCCGAAGCGATGGCTTCCATGATTACCGGATAGGCCGCAGCCGGCTCCACCATGACACTAATGATGTCCACCTCTGGATCTTGCACCACTTGGCGCCAGTCTTCAAGATAGCTAGCACCTAGATTCGCGGCGTACTCCCTTGCCCTAGCCTCCGTAAATCCTTCCAAGAGAACCGGGTGCGTACCCGGGTACATGCTTAGGCTCCTGATCTGTACTCCTTCTACTTTTCTTAGCATCTGTTCGAGGCTGTGCCTGCCCCGCACACCTACACCAACAACACCCACGTTAAGTGACATATCAAGACCACCTTATGTAGTTTTTTCTTACCCCTGTAACCTAGTCAAAGCTGCAGCAAGCGATGTCGACGTCCCCTGCTTCACTCCACGGAAACCAGAGCATCTTGCTGCTCGTGTCGATTTCTTTTTCGCATTCGTTTTCATAGATATTTCTACAATCACCGGAAGTATTCCTGCCTAGGGACCAGAAGGTTCTTCTAGACCGGACTTGTCTTATACCTCTAATCCAGTCAACGCTGCAGCAAGCAATGCCAATACTCAGCTTTTCGCCGGTCCCGTAGACTCTCTCACCACCAACCCCACTGGGCATATGGTCACCGTACCCGACAACTCCAGCCCGGCAATAGTTGCACTGTCCATCAACCGCCTGACAGCATAGCGCCCCATATCCACCTTATTAACAGCAACAGTGGTCAGCCGCGGGGTAAGGAACTCCGCCATCGGCACATCATCAAAACCCAGCACCGAGACATCCTCTGGCACAGATAGACCAGCATCATGAATGGCCCTGATCGCCCCAAAGGCAATAGCATCCGAAGCGGCAACCAGCCCGGTAAAGCTTCTGCGGCCCAGCACTTCACGGCAGGCCCTGTACCCTTCCCGCAGAGAAAACTCCGCCGGAAAGATGATGTCTCCGCTTCGGCAGAGCTCTGCTTCCTGTAGGGCCATTTCGAAACCTCGGGCCCGTTCGTCGACGGGGCCCACATAGACAATTTGCCTATGCCCAAAGGATGCCAGATGGTTTACAGCTTGGCGCATGCCATCCCATTTGTCTGCGATCACCGCATCCAGCCCTTTGTAGGTGAACTCCACCAGTACGATGGGAACTTCCCCGTCCACCACCTGCGACAGGACCTGATCATTATAGGGAGAACATCCCACGAAGACTAGGCCTGTAGCCACTTCCGGTGCCAGCTCGTTCAGCAGCGAAGGTTTGTTGGCAAACTCATCGATCCTGCGGTTAAACGCCACGACTTGGTTCTGCTGCTCCGCTTCGATTTGGATACCTTCCAGGATTGGGGTAAAGAATTCCGGGGAAATCTCCATCGCCTTGCTGCTCACGATCACTCCTATGCCTTTCGTCCAGCTGTTTACAAAAGACCCGTTGCCGCGCAGAGACTGGGCAGCAAGATTGGGAACATACCCCAGCTTCTTCATGGCTGCGAGAACCCGTTCGCGCTTTTCTTTGCTGACATTTGCGCTTTTAGACAGTACCCTTGATACCGTCGACGCTGAAACATTGGCCTCTCGCGCCACATCCTTAATCGTAACCAAACTATCACCCTTTTTTATGAAAGGAATTTGCGTCTCCTGTTTCCCATGACAGGTCAAAGGAGCCAAATGAATCCGGAGTGCCGCCCAACGATTCCCTTTATGCCCTAAAGGACCCTGCCCCCTGTTGCACCTAGTGGGCTTCTCCATGAAGCCGCCGAGTCATACCGCCTCCCTATGGTTTCCTTTTCGCATTCGTTTTCAATGGTACTTGTTCTACGCCAAAGAGGGTATTCCTGCCCGGGAAATCAAAATTTCTCTAAATCACTTTCGCAGCAAACATAAACTGTAACTATAATGCACTTCGTTGCCGGGCATAAGGGGCAGAGTTCCATCGGGTTCAAGTTAAATCTATTGCAACTATGGGAGTCGGACTATCCATGGACTTTCGAAGAGCAGTGACACCCACAATTGCGTAAACCTTCTCCCAAGTCTAACCAGTTAGTCTATACTCGCCAGTGAATGACACACACCCATCAAGACCGGGTGGTCGAAGCCCCGTTCGATTCCAAGACAACATGATCAACTCGCAGCCATACCCCGAACTGGGTCCAGTTGTCACGAGTAGCCTACCGATTACCCCAACGTACGTTGACTCGGTTCTCACGTTCTGAAAACAGTGTCTTGGTCGATGTACAGGTAGTTTTCCACTCCAGACACCCTGCCTTCTGAGTCTGGTGGCTGGCCAGAAGGGCATTGACGCGCTCCTTCAATCCTTTGGATTGGAATGTTGTGGAACGGACTCTGTCGTTTCTCTGTGCACTTCGGAGTTACGAAAGGCCGACAAGCAGTAATGCTTCGCGCAGTCCAAGGACAGAGCACTAGCCCGTTTGAACAAGCCAGAACACTAGCTGCCAAGAACAACCCTACATAGAGCCTTGTTTGCGACCCACGAATTACAGATTAGCGCCACTTCCCCCTGTGGAGCCACGCTCAGCATCGTCTTTCCCATAGATTCAGTCCGGCAGGGGCTTGGCCTAGTAGCCACTCACGGAAACCCCAATTCCGGTCTCCCAGAAACCGCCAAGAGCAGCACCTGTTGATTATCAACACACTGCCCCATCTTCTCTATCTAGTTGCTAAGTAGAAACCCACTGGTCTATGATGATCACTCATCCAGAAAAGGGTGGGCAGATCTGCCCACCGACAGCACTTCGGCCCAAAGCCCCAACTCCCAGTTAGCTGCCGATGAGAAATCTGCCCTGCCCGGTCTCACTGGATCTAGAGCAAAAGCTCAGGATCTAGGTTTCTTCTTACAGCTTACTGTCCCTGCAGGATAGCATCGATCGCCGGTTTTACCTTCATAATCACACTGTCTAGACTAGCCGTGCCCCAGTAAACGGGCCCGATCTCCCGCTCTAAGATTGGACCGATTTGGGCCATCGGGGCGCTACTGGTCATGGTCGTCGACTCTTCTAAGATGAGATGAATCGGCCATTCGGGGTTCATGTACTCGATGATGGTGTCAATGGAAACCGGTAGTGCCCCTTCGTACTCTTCAGCCAGAATCCGTTGTGCCACCGGTCCGGCCATAAATTCGATCAACTTCCAAGCTTCCTCTTTGTTCTGGCTAACACTCGGAATCCAAAGCACTTCCAACGCAGCACGGATATACCGACCGTTTGGACCCAATGGGCTGGCCATAATCCGGATATCATAGTCATATTTCGGTGGCTTCAGGGTTGGTGGTGCCCCTTCCCCGGCCATGGCAACATTGCCTGCGGCAATATTTAGCAGATTCTGTCCCTGGCCTGGAGCCAAACGAGGAGCAACCCCGTGCACAACGCTGAGGTCTACATAGAACTGCATCCCCCGCATCGCCCCTGGCTGATTCATTGTGAACTCAGTAGGACGGAGGTAATCATTGAACATGGAACCACCAAAGGAAACCAAAATCGGCTCCCAAGTCCAAGTGGCGATCCCATAGTTGTTCACCGCATAGACTTCCGGCACTCCGTCCCCTGTTCTGTCGACGGTTAGCTTGGTACCGTAACTAACAATATCGTCCCAAGTGAACTCCAGATCCGGAAAGGGAACCCCGGCTTCCTGGAAGAGGTCAGCGTTGTAGACCCAGGCCCGGGGAGTCACGTAGAACCCGATACCGTACAATTGAAGCCATAACATCAGGGGCGATACCGCCCATTAGGCGGATCGTAAACTGCTCATACCATAACCCGGACAAGGGCTCGAATACTACCTCTATCTCTGGGTATTCCTCCCGGAACGCATCTAGGATTTTGTTGTAGAGCTCCACCAACTTCTGATCATTTCGTGCGCTAAACACGATCTTTGCATCCACACTGCTCATGGCAAAACTAAGTGTCAGAAGAACCACCAAAACAGCCATAATGTGTCTTGATTTCATTTTACTCCCCCTTGTCTTGAGTTTGGAAGTGTTCTCTTTACTTTTTCTACGGTACTTGTAAGTACTCCCTTTGTTGCGTTTAGGGTCTTCCCTCCTCCCTTCCTTCTAAAGGTGGCAGCCACCTAGATCCACGTGTGCGAATGGCACACCTTGTTGCTGATGGACTGTTAAAAGACTGTCTCTTCTATAAAACTCCACACACAGTCGGTCTCCACTGACACACGCGGGAAGCTAGATGAATCGAAGACGAATCTCAGTGCACCCTTTCACACTACCCTGGAAATCTGCCAAGATAGAAAACCGATCAGCACCTCTTCATCACGCCTATCGTATGCTCAACTGGAACTGCCACTCGGTTGCCACTTCTACCAGCAATCAGCCGATGGGATTGTGCCGACGTCCAAGTGGTCCCTATCTTCCACCGGTGCTCAACAGAAAGTGTATGGTATAGGCCGTCTGATTTCCTTTTCGCATTCGTTTTCTTCGCTAATTGTTATTTCTATATCGGCATAGTTATTCCTGCCTAGAGTTCCGAAAATTTTCCGAAGCACCTGCAGTGAAAACCCAACCTTCTTGACTGTTGAGTAGAAATCGGCATTCGTCCGTGCCCCTGATGAGATACCATGTGGTTCGGTGCACCCAAGACCGGAAACGGCCGGACAGAGGATGGGAGTACTATGTACCCGTTGGAAGCAAGGGTACGGTTTCATTTCCCTTTTGGCTGATGCAATCAACCTGTGTCTCTCTTGACGCGTACCCAGTTTTGAATACTTAGCCGAAAAAGACAGAGACTCCACATCAACTCGCTCTGATGATGACAGGATAACAGACTGCCAAATATGCCATGGTAGCCAGATGTTCACGGCGAAAATGGCAGGAAAGCCGAGGCAACGAAATATGGCTGCGCGCTTGCCGCGGCCGCCCATAGCAGACGGCTTTGGAGTCAACTTGGACACTGGCCCTTTAGCTAAGGCGGATAAGTAGTCCTATCATTCTGGTACGCCAGATTAGACCTGCACGACGATTTCCAAAACAGACCTTTGCCAATTCGAATGCTGAAGGTAAAAGGTGGCCTTTGAAGAAGTGGGGCCTCGAAGGTCTCTGACAAGGTGATTGCTCGGCACTAGGTCAACCATGGGTGTACCGCCCAAAGGGTATGTGCAGTGATGTGAGAGGACAAGGGCCAACCCCTCCCTCTTACTCGATTTCGAAAGATGGCAGTGATCTTGTCAAGGACTTGGTGCTAGGGAGTACGTACCCAGGGATTTAAGGGGTAGCCACGATGTTAGCTGACCGGACGTCCCTTGGACCAGATGACAATGTGTTCCACTAGGCGTCCGCGGATGTTCCCGGCAGACGTCCCCGGGTAAGAGTACTGTCTTTCCCTTGATCCACCCGCCAAGTCTACTCAAGGACTTCGTCCCATTTTGGCAAGCTCATCCAACCGCTGCTAGCCGCTTATGTACTTCCTGCTCGTCCGGCCGGAGGTTTGCCGCCCACTTCCTTCGGATTGCACCTACCGATGGACACCCGTGTGTTAAGCTAGGACTACTGCTACCTTCGCCGTCTCGAACTTTCAACCTCTAGACACTACCCATTCCGGGAGAACACAAAAAAAGGAACGGCGATTCTTGCCGCTCCACCCTAAGGGCCCCGCAATGAGTTTGGAGAAACCCTTTGCACTATGATAGTATTGAGTCAGGGAGGGTTTCCAAATGAAGTCACGCCAGTATTCTGATGAGTTCAAGGAGAAGATCATTCAAGAGT